>SVJT01000043.1 GCA_015068865.1 Oscillospiraceae bacterium
CAAAAGATGGTAAAACATTAATATGCGTTTATCATTGCCACAACAGCACAGAAGAAGTTCATCCTCGCAATGCTTGTATAGATGTAGCGGAGTTTGTTCCGTGCACCGATGGAGGCGATGATGTTTTAAGGATTAACGGACCTACATCAGAGCCAATGCCTGCAATAGATTAAAATTATGAGATGCTTTGAATTTGATTTAAACAGTATTCTGAAAATAAGAATGCTAAATTGTGAGACGCTTATTCCTCCGCGCTATCATACTACAAGATATGTTCCTGAATATATAATGTACGCAATGCTCGACGGAGAACTGTATCTTAAAGAAAACGAAAAAGAGATTAAGCTTTGTCCTGGTGATATTTACAAATTTAAAAAGGGTCATTGTATGTTTTATGATACTTCTATTTCTAAATTTGTGGAAAACGGACATACTATAAACCTTGCCTCAATAAGTAAAACACACCAACAAAACGGGCAGTAATGCAAATGCATTACTGCCCGTTTTTATTATATTTCCATTTCCTCAAACGCCTGTAGCACACCGTCACAAACGGCCTGTGCCAGTTTTTGACGATACTCTTCCGTCATCATCTTCTCACATTCTTCAGTATTGGAAATGAAACCAATTTCGATGAGTGTTGCCGGCATCTTAGTGGAATTAATAACTGCCAGGCTCTTCCCTTCCTTCACGCCACGGTTATAGGCTCCCGTTTGTTCAATCAGATTATCCAAAAGTATCTGCGATAACCGTTCTCCCGTCATACCGTTGGACACACTCCCCGCCTCTAAATAACCAAAGGTTTCTATGCCATTGGGCGTTTCCATTGTTGCAGAGTTTGTGTGTATACTAACAAACAAAGATGTGCCCGCATCGTTGGCAATGCCACCAACACGAAGGAAGTCTACATATACATCCTCTGTACGAATCATATGCACTTCAACGCCCTCTGCCTCTAACAGTTCTTTTGCACGCAAAGCAACATCTAGGTTAAAATCTTTTTCCATAGCTTTAATGGTGCCATCTTCGTTATAGGCCACCGCGCCGGCATCCTGACCGCCGTGACCGGCATCCAGCATGACAGATCGTGGTAACGCCTTATGTATGGATTTTAAGCGAATTTCTTTGCCCTGCACATACATTTCCGCTTCTGTTGACTTTAGTTCAATGGTAATTGTGCCGGTTTCTTCATCAACACCAGGAGTATATTTCATTTTCTTGCCGAAGAAACCCACTACATTGGTTTCTGCCGCTTCTTCCGGCAACATTCCTTTGATGGGAACCGTTATCTTGGACCCAACTAATTTAGGTGTCCCCATTTCTACATCGAATTTAATGTAATCGCGACCACCTTCATAGCCATATGTCACTTCTTTGAAAATATCTGTAATTCTTGGTACTGCTTCGGGATCCACAACGATTGAAACCAAAATATTTTTTCCCTGAACTTTGACTTCATATCCTAAATTTTCAGTCAAATCAATAACGGTTCTGGCTGCTGTTTCCTGCTGACCAAACCGAATTTGTGTTACATTGCCGGTTTCCATAGTAATGGGTGATGGTTTGTTAGAAAAAACGCCATCTTCAACATCCACAACCAATCTCGTGGGATTCTCTAAAATAAAAGCTGAATATCCCGGGCTTCTCGTATTGGTAGTGATCGACAGTAACCCCTCTGTTTCGCTCTTTTGCTGATAAGTAACCCGACTAACAGAAACCGTCTCCCTAGACGTATTCCCAATACCGGGAGATGCAGAAGGTCTAGCTGTCGGTGTTGGAGTCGGCGATGGTGTGGGCTTAACCGATTCAATAATAATGGTATCGGTTGCACTGTCAAAATCCACAAGCATACCCAGTTTTTCAGCGACAAACCGTACAGGAATCATCGTGTGTCCGTTTATCAGTTTCGGTGCAATGGGCATCGTATGCCACTGCCCCGTTACATTAACAAGGGTTTTATCGATGGTCATCGAAATCCGCTTAGTTCCCATTTTTACAATTACTTGTCGGTTTTCGCCGTCCCAACTCACCGTTGCTCCCAAACCATCCTGAAATACTGCGCGGGCAGGTACTACCGAATAATCGTCAAACACAATGGGTGGCATTTCCGGTTCAAGCAACTGACCATCTACCTTCAGTTTAAAAATATTGCCTTTATATTCATGATAACTATCGTCATAGAAAATTTCTATAGCCGACACCGATACTGTCACACTCACGAGCAACAACGCTGTCATAAAAAATGCCGTAAGTCTTTTTCTTATGCTCAAACTTGCCCCTCCGTTCGTTTCAAAAACTGCATATACCCTTCTAAAATAAGAGTTGCAGCCACGGTATCTACAATCGCTTTTCTTTTTTTGCCGCGAACATCCAGTTCACTTAAATAGCCATGAGCCGCCACCGTGGTGAGCCGTTCATCCCAAAATGCAATTTCAATATCTGAAAGTGCCTCAAGCTGTGCTGCAAAAGCTCTGACCTTTTCCGCACTGGCACCCTCTGTGTTATCCATATTTTTAGGAAGTCCCACAACAATCCGCTTTACACCTTGCTCTTTTGCCAGGTTCGCAATTTCTTCGGCAGCAGTTTCAGATTGTTTCATATTACCCCACCCCTGTGCCATAATACACAAAGGGTCTGAGAATGCAACGCCAATACGCGCATCACCGTAATCGATTCCCATTAATTTCATTGCTGCCCTCCACCTTTCACATTATGTTATAGTTCAAAGATTGATTGCCGAATAATTTCGCCGGCAATCCGTGCATTTTCTCTCGCCTTTTCACACAGAAATGAATTTTTTTCCTGTAAGGCTTTTTGTATTGTTTCTTTATTATCCAATACACCGTAAACCGCTTTGATTGCATCCTCAACTACAAAGGTTTCCACGGCAACACCTGTACCGATGCCGATATACTCCATAAAAGCATCCACTTTTGTGTCATAGGATAAACCAACCGTAGGCACAAAAGCATTTGCTGCATAAATCAGCGAATGTAACCGTTCTGCCAGCATAACGTCCATACGACTGACAAGTCCGATTATTTCTTCTGCCGGACGGCTCTTACTGATAATATACGATTTACCTTTCAGTCGTGAAGCGATTTTTTCAGAGAATTCAAAGTCAACAGGGTACTGCATGGGAATAAAAACCGGAACCAGATTCCGTTCTTTGGAAACTGTATCAATCACCTCTGCCAGTTTTTCTTCAAAGGCTCCATCACATTGTTTCCAGGGACGAACAGAAATTCCCATCATTTTTTTCGCCGAATCTAATCCTTCTTCTCGAAGAATTTCATCAATTCGTTCTGATGAAACCGGCTCAATGGAAAGAGCCGGATCGGCTGTCACCATCACTTTTTCAACCGGAATTCCCAACTGTTTCAATTCCTCTTTAGAGGTTTCCTCTCGCAAGGTAATTTTTTCTACGCTATCCAGTGTCTTTAACACAGCCCGACGGTTGCTTTCTTTATTCACAGGTCCAATACCGTTTGCATACAACATCACCGGCACTTCTTGTTTTTTTGCCAGCTTAATTAAGGATAAATAATAGCCAAGCGACCTGCTGGAGGTTACATCCTGCAACAAACTACCGCCGCCACTGATAAACAACTTTGAATTTTTTAATAGCTTTTTGATTTTAAAATAATGGTACCGGTTAACTGATGTAATGCCGTAATTGTCTGCTGTTTCACGGGGATTTTTAGACAATACGCAAATATTAGCCGACGGAACTTCCTCACGAATATGGCAAAGCATTGCTGAAAGCAGTGCTTCGTCACCGGAATTGCCGTAACCGTAATAACCGGAAATCACCGCATCCCAAGGTTTTTTATCCATTGCCTCGCAATACATCTTAGCATTATCTTCTGCCATTTTGGAAACAGAATAACGCTCACAGATAACCTTTCTGGAATAAGCACCCCAGGCTTCTTGTTGCTCTTCCGTCGCAGACATCACCTTTTTAACATCGTCCAGCAATAATTCTTTGGTGGAAAGTGTCAGACCACGGCAGCAGAAATTCGTGTCGATGCCAACCTGTAGCTTATCCTCTTCAAAGATGCCTAAATAGCCCTCATTTCCTGCCACGATGACGGGTTTAGCGCAAGACATTGCTTCAAGTGCTGACCGGGACACACCAATGAACAAATCTGACATAGCCGCAAATTGGTCAATATCTGTGCGACCGCCTGTCAAGGTGATCATCTTTCTACCGATTTGACCATTTATCTCATCTGTTAAGGCTTTAAGCTTGTCAAAGACATTGCCTCCGCCAACAATGACGATTTCAGTGCCCGGAAAGGCTTTTTCAATCTCCGGTGCAATTTCTGCCAAATGAAACGCAACGAGCGCACGGTCTTCATCCATACGGCTGATATACACAATTTTTTTCGAATCCGGTTTCAGATTAAATTCCTTTAATGCCGCAGAAAAATCTGCTGTTTGGGAAAATTTATTGGTATCAATGCCGTTAATCGTTACAAAAATATCCTTGGGGTCTGTACCGTAGTTATCCATTAAATAGGTTTTAATGTCCTCGCTGACAGCCATCACTTTTTCGCCCCAGTTGGTCATCTGCTTAAAGCCGAAGCCCGTTCGGAACACCCAATGAGCTGTGGTAACAAACGTAAACTTCATTGAGCGGTGCAACAATCCGCACAAAAACGCCGGAATGCGACCGTGTGCATGAACAATATCAATATTTTCATCACGGATAATCTTTTTCAGAGCCCGTAACGATTCTGCCATTTTCGCCGGATGTTTGGTGTACATTGGCACTGTGTAATGAGGAATACCCGCTGCCTTTAAATGTTCTTCATACACGCCGCCACCAGACGCAACAACAATCTGAAAGCCCATTCGAGCCAATTCTAAGCTGAGTTCTAAAACATGGGTTTCAGCACCGCCAATTTCAAGACGCATCAGCGTCATTAAAATCTTCTTTTTTCTGATGTCTGCCATAAAGAACTCTCCTTTAGTCTATATATTTTCGTATTATTAACAATAAAAAGCAACACCATAAAGAATGCCGACATACAGTACCACAGCAACAATTGTTATACCGGCATCTAAAATTAAATTTTTAATAATCTTCCGGCTGCCTGCTAACAATGTTTCGTCTTCTATAGCAGGATGCCAGAAGCTTACACTATAAAGCTGACAAAACTTACCTTTATGAGTTCTTACCAAATAATATTTTTCACCCACAACGCCATAATAACCACTAATTTTATCCATCCCGGAAAATTTAGTAAACCGTTCTTCATCTTCGCCGGAGCCTTCTGACCATTTTTTTGTGCAGGTATGAACATTCAAGGTATACTTTCTGGAAGGCATTTTTTTAACACTGTTTAAAGACAGTATAAAAAGCACTACTCCAATGAATACAAGCATTTCTCCCACTGATAATGAAGTTGTTCTGAAGAGATCAGAAAGCATCACATGACCGAACACGAGGACTGCACCCAAAAACAGAAGAATTTTAGCCGGATAAACCATAAGATCCGGTTTTAAATCATTGGCTACCATTTCATCCGTAATCAAATTTTCATCGCTATTTTTCGAAGGAAGTTTATGCAACAGTTCTGTGGAAATACAGACTGCAACAGACAGTATAACGGCGGCAATGAAAAATAAAAAATATCCCGTATCATCCAGAAAAATATAATGGGGGTTTACAGATGAAATTGAGATTTTAACAGAATCTCCCACTGACAGAATCCGACTGTCAAATGTTTTAAATTTCTTATTCTCAACTTTTACACCGTTATATTCATAATTGACATAAACCTCATAATCTGTATCCCCATCATCGTCCACTTCTTTAATAATCTTTGATACCGTTGCCTGAACCGGAACCAATGTGTCCTTATAGTTTAAGAATTTTTTAAATGTATATAAGCCTCCGCAAGTAGCCAGGATCGACAAGAATAATAAAGCCACAATTGCGATTTTCATTCCCTGAATGCCTTCCCCGATATTTTCATAACTCTTTTCTTTCCTTAACATTTTCATCAGCGCTTTTCTCCAGTTCATTATGTAGCAAGCCAACTCAAAAAACTATCCAATACTCGTGATTTTATTATATAATACTCACAAAAAATTTTCAATCGTTTCAACTTTATTGTAACAAAATTTTAAATCTGTCGTCAAATAATCGAAATTTTTGTCACAAAAAAACTGCCTTGCATATGTAACAAGACAGTTTTTAATGACTGTATTAATTCATATTTAACATAATTCAGAAATAATCTGATGCATCGCATCCCATTTTGCTTCCATATCGAAAACCAATTTCAGCTGTGTTCTGGCGCGGTCCAGATTCTGTTCGGGATAATGAATTTTAAAATAAACATCCCCATTTAAATAATCTGCCAAAAACCGTATGCCGCATTCATAGGTCATCAGTTTTGCGCCAAAAGGCATCAATTCCCGTTCTTTTTCCGTGATGACACTTTTCATTTCTTCAAAATAACCCTGAGAGAAAGCCTTAAATAGTTCTAAATCAAACCAAACCTTTGAAAGGTCCTTTTCGTCCTCATCTGCTGTGGAGGCACCAAAGCGAAGCGCATCGCCATAGTCATACAGCATGGAACCGGGCATAACCGTATCAAGATCCACAACGCAAATAGGTTCCTTTGAATCCACATCAAACATAACATTGTTAAGTTTTGTATCGTTATGGGTAACACGCAAAGGCACCAAACCCTCTGCCATTGCTTTCATAACTGTGTCCATTTCTGCTGCTCTTGCCAGGGCAAAATCAACTTCTTCACGAACACTCTCTAACCGTCCTGCTGCATCATTTTTAATCGCTTCAAGAAGCTGATTCACACGGTTCGGGGTGTTATGAAACTCCGGTATGGTTTCATAGAGCTTCTCTGCCGGAAAATCAGCCAGCATGTTCTGAAATTTACCAAATGCCCTTGCCACGTCGTAAAACTGCTTTGCCGATTCCACCTTATTATAAGAAATTGCATTTTCAATAAATCTATACACGCGGTAAACCCGACCATCTTCTAACTCGAAATATGTCTTTCCGTCAACTGTTTTAACAAGAGTTAAGGTTTCCCTGTTCGGATCGCCACCGGCAGCTGCAATCTTTTTGCGAAGGTGCTCTGTAACATTCTCAATGTTCTCCATCACTTCGTTGGGCTTTTTAAAAATATCCGTATTGACCCTCTGCAAAAGATATGGCTGATCTTTTATGCGATAGGTTTCGTTAATATGTCCGTCGCCATACTCATTTATATCGGCAACAATATTAAACTGTCTTAACACTTTCTGAATTAAATTTTCCATCATATGCACACCCATTCAAATTGTTTTGCAAGCCAAAAACAATGTATTTATACTCATTATATAACAGAACTTTATTTTTTTCAATTACTTTTCGTCTAATCATAAAAATTTTATAAACATAGTAGTTTTATATAGTAATGTTTCTCATAAAAAAACTGTCCTGCTATAGTGGCAAGACAGTTTTTAAAAAATTGTTATCGTAAAACGCGCACTCTTAAAACGCCTTCAATTTTCTCCAGTTTTTCTTCGATATTATCATCAACTGCGCCGGAGATATCCATAATCGTATAAGCCGTTTCTTTTTTGTTCTTGTTCATCATATTCAGGATGTTCAAGTGCTTTTCAGCAAACAGAGCCGAGAACTGGCTGAGCATTGTGGGCACATTGTGATGCAGAATGGTCACACGGACATCACCTTCACGGTCAACAGAACAGCTGGGGAAATTAACAGAATTGGTAATGTTACCGTTTTCTAAGTAATCCACCAGTTCCTGAGCTGCCATTTCTGCACAGTTTTCTTCAGATTCCGGAGTGGATGCGCCCAAATGCGGGATAGCAATCACATTATCCATTGTGAGGACTGTTTCATCCGGGAAGTCAGTTACATAGCAGGCAACCTTCTTCTCTTCAATGGCTGTTGCCAGATGAGAAGCATTCACCAGACCACCACGGGAGAAGTTTAAGATTCTCACGCCGTCTTTCATGGTCTTTAATGTATCAGAATTAATCATATTCTTAGTAGAATCATTCAGAGGCACGTGCAGGGTGATATAATCGCAATTTGCAAAAATTTCGTTCATATCCTTCGCCTTAATGATGCTGCGAGATAAATGCCAAGCAGAATCAATGGTGAGGTACGGGTCATAACCGATAACATCCATGCCCAGATTGTGAGCTGTGTTTGCCACCATAACACCAATGGCACCCAAACCGATAACACCCAGTTTTTTGCCCTTTAATTCAGGACCTACAAACTGACCCTTACCTTTTTCAACAAGCTTCGGCACTTCAGCACCCTTGCCAATTAAAGTTTTTGCCCATTCAATACCACCGGTAATGTTGCGGCTGGCTAATAAAAGACCGGCAATAACCAGTTCTTTAACAGCATTTGCATTAGCGCCGGGGGTGTTAAATACAACGATACCCTTTTCTGTGCAGGCATCAATGGGAATATTGTTCACACCGGCACCGGCACGGGCAACTGCCTTTAAATTTTCGGGCAGTTCCATATCGTGCATAGAAAAGCTACGCAGAATGATACCATCAGGATTTTCACAGGTATCCGTTACTGTGTATTTTTCAGGGCAGAACTTATCCAGACCCTGAGGGGCAATTTTATTTAAAGTTAAAACGTCAAACATCAAAATCACTCACTTTTAGTTATTTTTTTCAAATTCTTTCATAAATGCAACCAAAGCTTCTACGCCTTCCACAGGCATAGCATTATAAATGCTGGCACGCATACCGCCAACGGTACGATGACCCTTCAGATTAACAAAGCCGGCTGCTTTTGCTTCTTTAATGAATTTAGCGTTCAGTTCATCGGAATCGGTAACAAAGGGAACATTCATCAAAGAACGGTCCTCTTTTACAACGGTACCGCGGAACATTTTGGAAGAATCCAAAAATTCGTATAAAATGGCAGCTTTCTTTTTGTTGATCTCGTGCATAGCATCAATGCCGCCTAATTCCTTCAGCCATTCCAATACCATTTTCAGAATATAAATCGCATAAGTCGGCGGTGTGTTATACATAGAACCATTATCAGCATGAATCTGATAGTCAAACATTGTGGGGGTGCCTTCTTTTGCATTGCCGATTAAATCTTCGCGGATAATTACAACCGTCACACCGGCAGGACCCATATTCTTCTGAGCACCGGCATACAGCATACCGAACTTAGAAACATCAATGGGTTCGGAAAGTGCATTGGATGAAATATCAGCAACAATCGGCACATTGCCTGTATCGGGCAGTTCAGTATAACGTGTGCCGTAAATTGTATTATTAAATGTAATGTGGAAATAATCTGCTTCCGGATCAAATGTTGCAGGATCCAGCTTCGGGATATAAGAAAATGTTTTGTCAGCAGAGCTTGCCACACGGTTTACCGTACCATATTTCTCTGCTTCCTGTGCAGCCTTTTTAGACCACTGACCGGTGATAACATAATCAGCCTTGCCGGTCTTCATTAAATTCAAAGGAATCATAGCAAACTGACTGGAGGCACCACCCTGCAGGAACAGAACCTTATAGTTCTCAGGAATGTTCATCAACTCACGCAGAAGAGCTTCAGCACCGTTAATAATCGCCTCGTATTCAGGTGTACGGTGACTCATTTCCATAACAGACATACCACAGCCGTTATAGTCCAACATTTCTGCTGCTGCTTTCTTCAACACTGCCTCCGGCAACATGGAGGGACCAGCCGAAAAATTAAATACTCTACCCATTTAAAAGACCTCCAAAAATAATTTTTGTTATAAATATAACAATATTCTTTAATTATACTCTAAAATGCTTATTACGTCAATATTTTTTTCATTAAAAATGTCATAAAATTCAATGTTTTTGACAAATTATGCACTTTCTAAAATTTTTTTGAAAATATACTTCCCTTTTCCATATTTTTGTGTTACAATATTTTTGTTAGTATACGTACTGACAGTATTGTCGGATTGTTTCGGCATTGATGTTACAGAACTTAAGGAGGTGTAACAAATGGCTTACAAAATTACAGACGAATGCATCGGCTGCGGCGCTTGCGAAGCTGAATGCCCCGTATCCTGCATCAGCGCAGGCGATATCTACGCTATTGACGCTGACAGCTGCATCGATTGCGGTAACTGCGCAAACGTTTGCCCCGTAGGTGCGCCTCAGGCAGAATAATTTCTGCAATGCATACTTACATAGTGCGATTAGAATCCGGAAGGTTATTTCTTCCGGATTCTTTTTTTACATTCTTCCCCTTTTTTACCGGTTATTTCAGCTTGATTCTCCTTTCTCCAATACTGTATAATGATAATATAAAAGTTTGAAGGAGTTTTAATATGAAATCAAAACTGTCTACTTTGATCCACACTATGCATTGGGCGGCCAAACTGACGGTTTCCTTCGGTTCATTAGCCGCTCTTTTTCTTCTGTTCATCGGTTTTTTATTACCCAGAGCTTCCTTTTTAGCCATTTCTTCCGGTCAGACCGCCGTCTATATGTTTTCTCTTTCTGTTTGTGGCGGCATTTTAATGGATGTAATTGCGGAACGAACCGGTATCCGCGATTAAATTTCAAAATCACTGTAAAAAAGCACAATTTTACCCAATAAAGCGGTATTTTTTACTTTATTTTTGTGTTATAATGTTTAGAGATTACATTTAGAACAAAAATAAGGAGCTGATTCATTTGGCAAATATTCAGGAATTATATCAAAAATCAATGGGTCCCGAACGCGTTGTACAGTTTGGCGAAGGCGGATTTTTGCGTGGCTTTGTGGATTGGATGTTTCAGAAATTATCTGATGCCGGCAAATTCGACGGCACTGTTGTGATTGTACAGCCTATTGAAAAAGGCATGTGCGATGTTCTTTCTTCGCAGGATTGTCTCTATACTCACGTTATGCGTGGCTTGGATAACGGTGTGCCTACCGTGAACAAAGATGTTGTTCGCATTGTGTCCCGCTGCGTTAAACCCTATGATGATTTTGATGCTTATCTGGCACTGGCCGAAAATCCCGACCTGCGCTTTATTGTTTCCAACACCACAGAAGCCGGCATTGCCTACCACGAGGGTGACAAACTTACCGACCGTCCGGCTGTCTCCTACCCTGCCAAACTGACACAGTTTTTATATCACCGTTTCGAAAAAGGCTTAGGCGGACTGATTCTTCTGCCTTGCGAACTGATTGACAGAAACGGTGACAAATTAAAAGAAATTGTTCTCCGTTATGCCACTGAATGGAATTTAGGCACAGACTTTTTAAGCTGGATTCAAAACGAAAACCATTTCTGCTGCACTTTGGTCGACCGCATTGTAACCGGTTTCCCGAAAGATGAAGATTTGGCATTAGGCTATGATGATGCTATGCGTAACACCTCCGAATTGTTCCATTTATGGGTCATTGAAGGTGACTCTTGCGTGGAAAAAGAACTGCCTTTAAAGGAAATTGGTATGAACATTGTCTTTACAGATAACTTAGAATTATACCGCACCAGAAAAGTCCGCATTTTAAACGGCGCTCACACCTCTTTGGTGCCCTATGCTATGCTTCGCGGCTTCCAGACCGTTGGCGATTGCATGAATGATAAGGATATGCGCGCTTACCTTGAAAAATGTGTCTATGAAGAAATTATCCCCACTTTGGATTTAACCAAAGAAGAATTAACTGAATATGCTGACGGCGTATTTGAGCGTTTTGCCAATCCCTACATCCGCCATATGCTCTCTTCCATTGTTTTAAATTCCGTCAGCAAATTCAAGGTACGTGTTCTGCCCTCTATTTTAGAATATAAGAAACGGTTCGGCTCCTATCCTGAAACCCTGTTAAAAGGCTTTGCCGCACTTTTGGAACTGTATAAAACCGATATGGCTAACGATGATGCCGAAATTATGGCATTTTTAAAGACAGCCACACTGGATGAAGCCTTAGCCCGTGAAGACTACTGGGGTGTGGATTTATCCTTCTTGAAAGAGGAGGTTATGAAATATGCAAATTCATCCCATTGATAATGTAGAAGTCAACATTGAAAACGGTCATAAATTTGCTCTTTGCGACATAAAAAAAGGCGAATCCGTTATAAAATACGGCTTCCCCATTGGTGTTGCAACCGAAGATATCAAAAAGGGCGACCATGTACATACTCATAATGTAAAAACAGGCTTAGGCGAGTTGTTAACCTATACTTACGAACCCCATTTTAACGACCCTGAAAAGGAAACTGAAATCCCGACCTTTATGGGTTATCGCCGTCCTGACGGCAAGGTGGGTATCCGTAACGACATCTGGATTATCAACACAGTTGGTTGTGTGAACAAAACAGCAGAGCGCATTGCGGCAGCCACCGGCAGTTTGTGTCTGCCTCATCCCTTTGGTTGCTCACAGCTCGGTGGCGATCAGGAGGTTACTCAAAAAACCTTGCGCGGTCTCGTTAATCACCCCAATGCAGGCGGTGTTCTGGTGTTGGGTCTCGGTTGCGAAAATAACCACATTGCCTTGTTTAAAGAAGTGCTGGGTGAATATAACCCCAACCGTGTAAAATTCTTAAACGCTCAGGATGTAGAGGACGAACACGCAGAAGGCATCCGCCTAGTTGAAGAATTAAAAGCTTATGCTGCCACCTTTAAGCGCGAACCCATCCCTGTTTCTGAATTAAAGGTCGGTTTAAAATGCGGCGGTAGCGACGGTTACAGCGGCATTACTGCCAATCCGTTGGTGGGACGTTTTTCTGATAAACTCATCGCCTGTGGCGGTACCAGTGTTCTCACTGAAGTACCGGAAATGTTCGGTGCTGAAACCCTGCTGATGGACCGTTGTGAAAGTCGTGAAGTTTTCGACAAAACTGTGCTTTTGATTAATAATTTTAAAGAATATTTTACCCGTCACAATCAGGTGATTTATGAAAATCCCTCACCCGGCAACAAAGCCGGCGGTATTACCACTTTAGAGGAAAAATCCTTAGGATGTGTACAAAAGGGCGGTTCTTCCCGGGTGGTTGACGTTTTAGATTATGGTGATTTCTTAGAAAAACCGGGGCTGAACCTCTTAAACGGACCGGGTAACGATATGGTGGCGGTCACCAATTTAACTGCTGCCGGTGCCCATATCATTCTCTTCACCACCGGTCGCGGTACACCTTTGGGTGCACCGGTGCCCACCATTAAGCTTGCCACCAACTCGGCTCTTGCCAAAAAGAAAGCCGGCTGGATCGACTTCGATGCAGGTCGCCTGCTCTCCGGCACATCTATGGATGAGCTGACAGAAGATTTATTCCGCTATGTCATCTCCGTTGCCGAAGGTGAAGAAACCAAAAATGAGAAAAACGGTTACCGTGAAATTTCTATTTTCAAAGACGGTGTGACATTATAAAAAAAGAAGGATGCAATCGCATCCTTCTTTTTTTATTTGCTAAGTAACATTTTCATCAGTTCGCTACCCTTTTCCACAAACAAGCCGGTGCTTTCAGCATTTTTTTCTGTATATGAAAGACCGGAGCCTGTCTCCTGTCCCTTTTTATAGAGCACAAAAGGAACTGGGTTTTTAACATGAGTAAGCAATTCTAAGGGCGTTGGATGGTCAGGCGTTAAAAGCACACTGTAATTCTCTCCGCTTGTTTCTAAGTATGTAAGAACCGGACCCACAATTTTTTCATCGATAAGTTCAATGGCTTTAATCTTCAAATCGTGCTGACCGTGATGACCACATTCATCCGGTGCCTCTACGTGGATATATACAAAATCCTGACCGGATGAAAGTGCATGAATGGCCGCCTCTGCTTT
>SVJT01000044.1 GCA_015068865.1 Oscillospiraceae bacterium
AGCATAGCCCTTTGCCAACACGATGGTGGCTTTAACCACCTGACCACGCACCGGGTCGGGCGCCGCTGTGATAGCACATTCAACAACTGCATCGTGCTCTAAGAGGGCACTTTCTACCTCAAAGGGACCAATGCGGTAGCCGGAGCATTTGATAACGTCATCATTTCTGCCCACAAACCAGTAATAGCCCTTTGAGTCACGCCAGGCCATATCACACAGGTCGTAGTTACCGGTGCCCAGCTTTTCCGCTGTCATAACCTCATCTTTATAATAACCGGTAAACAAACCAACCGGTGCTTCTTTATCAATACCGCAGATAACAATACTACCCTCTTCACCGTCTTCACAGGGGTTGCCGTCAGCATCTAAAAGCTGAATGTTATAAAGGGGTGAGGGTTTACCCATGGAACCGGGAATCGGCTCAAACCAGGGGAAATTAGCAACCAAAACTGAGCCTTCTGTCTGGCCAAAGCCTTCGCAGAGTTTTAAGCCTGTTAAATCGTACCACTTCTTAAACACTTCAGGGTTTAAAGGCTCGCCGGCAATACAGCAATGCTTAATACAGGATAAGTCAAACTGTGTCACATCCTCCTGGAGCATAAAGCGGAACATGGTGGGCGGTGCACAGAAGGTGGTTACCTTATATTCCGTAATCTTTTTCAAAAGATTTAAGGGAATAAACTTGTCCATATCATAAGCAAAAATAACTGCACCGCAAATCCACTGACCGTAAATTTTACCCCAGCCGAATTTTGCCCAGCCGGAATCGGAAACGCTCATATGCAGTTTGTTTTCCTGTACACACTGCCAGTATTTTGCCGTTACAATATGACCTAAAGGATAGGAAAAGTTATGGCGCACCATTTTGGGCATACCGGTTGTACCGGATGTAAAATACACCAGCATGGTATCATCCCAACGGGTACCTGCCTCACCTTGCGGACGGGCAAATTCTTCGCTCTCTTTGCTGATACCATCAGCAAAATCAAGCCAACCCTCCCGTTTTGCACCCACCAGCAGTTTATTCTGCAGGGTGGTACATTCAGGCTCTGCCGCCTCTACCTGGCTGATAACAAAATCATCATCAACACAAACAATGGCAGAAATGCCTGCTGCGTTGGCACGATAGGCAATGTCCTTCTTCGTCAGCTGCAGAGAGCCGGGGATTAAAACCGCACCCAGCTTATGAAGAGCTGTAGCGCAAATCCAATACTCCCAGCGGCGGCGAAGGATTAACAATACAACAGAACCTTTTTTGATGCCTAAAGAGGCAAAATAGTTGGCTGTTTTATTGGAAAGACGGCTCACATCTTTAAAGGTGAGCTTTTTTTCGTTGCCGTGGTCATCACACCACACTAAAGCCATTTTATTCTCATCTTGCTCAGCCCAGGCATCCACAATATCAAAACCGAAGTTAAAGTTCTCCGGCACATTGACTTTGTAGTTTGCCTTAAAATCCTCGTAGGAATCAAATTCAATTCTCGGTAAAAAACGATCCAGTAACAATTCTTTCACTCTCTTCTATTCGGAAATTACAGTTAAAAACACAACGGGCTTATCCCCTGCACAGCGCTGGCCGTGCTTGTAGGTGGGGTTAAAATAAATGGAGTCCCCGGCTTCTAATATAAAGCTCTGATCATCAAAGCAAAGCTCCATTTTGCCGGATACCACATAGTTGAATTCCTGACCGTTGTGGCTAACCAAAGCCGCCGGCTCATCAGTCGGATCTAAGGTAACAAGCAGAGGCTGCATAATTTTGCCGGCATAACGGAAAGCCAGATCCTGATAGGAATAACCGGGGTAACGGTCAACTACTCTTCCCTGACCGGCTTTTACGATGTGATAGGTATCAAGCTTTGCTTTGGTCCCCGTCATAATTTCGGTAAAATCCACACCAAATTTATTGGCAATGGCATAAATCACACTAATGGGAATATCCTTGCCGTTTTCTTCATAGGCACGGTATACATCAACATCCAGCTCCAGTTCCTTTGCCAGTTCTTCCTGGGTGTAACCGCAGTCTTCACGCAAAAGGCTGATACGCTGTGCCAGTTCTACAAATTCATTCATCAAATTCCCCTCCTTGTTATTTTTGTACCCTCATATAGGCGCGGCCATCTGCAATTTCCTGCCGTACGCGTTCCGGTGCCGGACCGCCTTTAACCTTGCGGTCACCCACACAGGTCTGCATACTGATGGCTTCATAAATATCGTCTTCAATCAAGGGAGAACATTCCTTGAATTCTTCTAATGTAAAATCGTCTAAATTTTTGGAAAGGCTGATGGCTTTGGCTACCATCTGACCCACAATACTGTGAGAATCACGGAAAGGAACGCCTTTCTTCACCAGATAATCTGCCACATCGGTTGCATTGGCAAAACCGCCTTTAGCGCCCTTTAACATCACATCTTTTCTCACGTTCATGGTTTTCACCATATTGGTAAAAACCGGCAGGCATAAAACTACAGTATCTATAGCATCAAATATCGCTTCTTTATCTTCCTGCATATCTTTGTTATAAGCAAGAGGCAAACCCTTCATCATAGTGAGTAAGGTGGTTAAATCACCAAACACACGTCCGGTCTTGCCACGAATGAGCTCTGCCACATCGGGGTTCTTCTTCTGAGGCATAATGGAAGAGCCGGTTGAATAAGCATCATCCATTTCCACAAAGGAAAATTCGTGAGATGACCACAGAATCAGTTCCTCACAGAAACGGGAAAGATGCATCATCAGCATAGATAAATCGCTACAGAATTCAATGGCAAAATCGCGGTCAGAAACCCCATCTAAGGAGTTATTGGTCACCGCATCAAAGCCTAACTGCTCTGCCACATATTCACGGTCTAAGGGATAGGTGGTGCCGGCTAATGCGCCGGAGCCAAGCGGCATCACATTGATGCGCTTTCTGCATTCAGAAAGCCGTTCTTCATCCCGCTTTAGCATTTCAAAATAAGCCATGAGATGGTGGGCAAAAGTAATGGGCTGCGCTTTCTGCATATGAGTATAGCCGGGCATAATGGTGTCAACATGCTCCTCTGCTAAAGAAAGCAAGGTATCCATTAAGCTTTGCACCAAGGCGCGCACCTCATCACAGGCTGAGCGCAGATACAAACGGATATCCAGAGCTACCTGGTCGTTGCGGCTGCGGCCGGTGTGCAGGCGTTTGCCCACATCACCAATCCGCGCAATCAGAAGAGTTTCCACATTCATGTGAATATCCTCTGCATCAACCGAAAGCTCAGCTGTTCCATTTGCTATATCGTCTTTAATCTCCAACAGAGTTTTTTGAATCAGCTCTGCATCAGCTTGGGGAATAATCCCGCAACGTCCCAGCATGCCTGCATGGGCCACAGAACCGTCAATATCCTCCTGATACATCCGGCTGTCAAAGCGGATGGAAGAATTAAAATCATTTACCAATGCGTCAGTTTCTTTTGAGAAACGACCGCCCCAAAGCTTTTTCTTCATTGTTACCGGGCCTTTCCTTTTAAATCATTAAACCAGTTTTTCGCCGTTTTTCTTCTTCATCATTGCACGAACCTTTAAGGGCAGGCCAAACAGATTAATAAAGCCGCCTGCATCCTTCTGATCGTAAACTTCATCCTCGTCAAAGGTTGCAATCTCTTCATCATAGAGAGAATAAGGAGATTTGGTGCCGGCAGGCATACAGTTACCTTTGTAAAGCTTCATACGAACAGTACCGGTAACGGTTTCCTGAGTGGAATCAACAAAGGCACTCATTGCTTCACGCAAAGGAGTATACCACAAACCGTCATATACCAAATCAGCAAATTTATTTGCTAAATCTAATTTATAATGCAGCGTCATTTTATCAAGGCACAGATATTCCAGTTCCTTGTGAGCAGCATACAGCAGTGTGCCACCGGGAGTTTCGTATACGCCACGGCTCTTCATACCAACCAAACGGTTTTCAACGATATCATCAATACCAACACCGTTAGCTGCAGCCAGTTCATTTGCTTTCTTCACCAAATCAGCAGCACTTTCATAACGAACACCGTCAATAGCCACAGGAATACCCTTTTCAAATTCAATTTCAACATAAGTCGGAGTATCCGGTGCATTTTCAGGGGATACCATTAATTTCAGAATTTTATCGTAATTGGGTTCATTGGCAGGGTCTTCCAAATCCATACCTTCATGGCTTAAGTGCCAGATGTTTCTATCCATGGAATAGTTATCTTCCTTGGTAACCGGTACGGGAATACCGCGAGCTTCTGCATATTCAATCTCTTCATCACGGGATTTGATATCCCAGATTCTCCAGGGAGCAATAATCTTAAGATGAGGAGCTAAAGCCTTAACCGTCAGTTCGAAACGAACCTGGTCGTTACCCTTACCGGTACAGCCGTGACAGATAGCTGTTGCGCCTTCCTGTTCTGCAATTTCAACAATTCTTTTAGCAATGCAGGGACGGGCATGAGAAGTACCCAGCATATATTTACCTTCATATAACGCACCTGCTTTTAAGGTCGGCCAAATGAAATCGCGAACATATTCTTCCTGCAGATTTTCTATGTACAGCTTGGAAGCACCGGTCTTTAATGCTTTTTCTTCCAGACCTTCGGTTTCCTTACCCTGTCCTACATCACCGCAGACTGCAATTACCTCATAATCGTAGTTTTCTTTCAGCCAGGGGATGATAATAGAAGTATCCAAACCACCTGAATACGCTAAAATAACTTTTTCTTTCGTTGCCATTTGCATTTCCTCCCAAAATATGATAAAATATAAAATAAACAAGATGTAAATCCGAAAAATTCGGATTCTATCTTATATATTATACCGCATAGCAACGAAAATCTCAACATATTTTTTACAAAAATGTGATTTTTTTTCGATTTTCAGCTAAAATTACGAAAGAAAAGGAAAACTCTATGATTATTTTGGGTATTGACCCCGGTATTGCTATTGTGGGTTACGGTGTTATTTCTTATGAAGCCGGTCGTTTTAAAGTGATTGACTACGGTGCCGTGACAACCAAAGCCGGGATGAAACTTTCTGACAGATTGCGGAACATTTATGAAGATATTAATATTTTAATTGAGCGTTTTAAGCCGGATGCCTGCGCCGTGGAAGAGTTGTTTTTCAACACAAACGTTACCACAGGCATTGCAGTCGCTCACGGTCGCGGTGTCATTGTGCTGGCAGCCTCGGTACAGAACCTGCCGGTGTTTGAATACACGCCTTTGCAGGTAAAACAAGGGGTTGCGGGCTATGGCCGTGCCGATAAAGCACAAGTGCAGCGTATGGTGAAATCTCTTTTGAATCTGCCTGCCGTTCCCAAGCCGGATGATGTGTCCGATGCTTTGGCCGTTGCCATTTGTCACGCACATAACTCAGGTTTTCAGAAACTCACCAAAGCTGAAAGCGTATAACATAGGAGGTACAGTATGATTGCATTCGTTAACGGAACCGTTGAAGTTATTGAAGAAAATGCGGTGGTAATTGATACCGGTGCCATTGGCTATCGGGTATATATGTCACCTTATGCACTTTCTACTCTCTCTGCAGGCAGTTCCGCAAAAATTTATACATACTTGAAAGTAGCTGAAGACGCTATGGATTTATACGGGTTTTTAACGGCAGAAGAAATCACCATGTTCCGCCGTATTATTTCCGTATCCGGTGCCGGTCCAAAGGCAGGTCTTGCCATTTTATCTGTTCTACGCCCGGCTGAATTTGCTTTGGCCGTTGTGACCAACGATTTTAAGGCCATTACAAGAGCTCAGGCGGTAGGACCGAAGCTTGCCCAGAAAATCGTGTTGGAATTAAAGGATAAGTTGGAAAACAGTGACTTTATTAAAAATGCCGATACAGCATCAGCCGGTTCTGTTCCGGTTACAATCCCTTCCGGAAACAACGAAGCGGTGGAAGCCCTTTGCGCTTTAGGATATACCCAGTCTGAAGCTTCCCGTGCTGTCAGTCAGGCTGAGGGTGACAATGTTTCCGATGTTATCCGCAATGCCTTGAAAATTCTGGCTAAAAGCTTATAAGGAAAGGAAGTAAAACTATGCCTTTTGATGAAAATTACGAAGACAGAATCATCTCTTCCCGTACATTGGGTGAGGATTCTGATGTGGAATACAGTCTGCGTCCCCGTCATTTAAATGAATATATCGGTCAGAGCAAGGTTAAAGAAAATATGAAAATCTTTATCCGTGCCGCCAAAGAGCGTAACGACCCCTTAGACCACGTTCTTTTGTACGGACCGCCGGGCTTGGGTAAAACCACCTTAGCAGGCATCATTGCCAACGAAATGGGTGTAAACATCCGTGTCACCTCCGGTCCCTCCATTGAGCGTGCCGGTGATTTAGCTGCTATTCTGACCGGTCTTTCTGAGCACGATATTCTGTTCATTGACGAGATTCACCGTTTAAGCCGCAACGTAGAAGAAATTCTCTACCCTGCTATGGAAGACTTTTCCCTGGATATTATTTTAGGCAAAGGCCCCGGTGCCCATTCTGTCCGCCTTGACCTACCTCGCTTTACCTTAATCGGTGCTACCACAAGAACAGGCTTGTTAAGTGCGCCTCTGCGTGACCGTTTCGGTGTCATCAGCCGTCTGGAATTATACACGCCGGAAGAGCTTGACGAAATCATTCGTCGTTCTGCTGATATTTTAGGCACAAAAATTGACCCTGCCGGCTCTTTGGAAATTGGTCGTCGTTCCCGTGGTACACCCCGTATTGCCAACCGCCTCTTAAAGCGCGTGCGCGACTTTGCACAGGTGCAGGGCGACGGCACCATCACCCGTGAAATTGCCGATATTGCTCTGACTTCTTTGGAAATAGACCCCATTGGCTTAGATGCCATTGACCGCCGGATGCTGATGTTTATCATTGAGAACTTTGGTGGTGGTCCTGTGGGACTTGAGACCTTAGCCGCCTCCATTGGCGAAGATGCCGGCACCATTGAGGATGTGTATGAACCTTATCTTCTGCAAATTGGCTTTTTAAACCGCACCCCCCGTGGCAGAATGGCAACCGCCAAGGCATACGCACACTTTAAGGTTCCCTTTACGCAGGAAATCCGATTTGATATAGACTGATATGCATAGATTAT
Organism: Oscillospiraceae bacterium; assembly: GCA_015068865.1. Lineage (GTDB taxonomy): Bacteria > Bacillota > Clostridia > UBA1381 > UBA9506 > UMGS755. The sequence continues at coordinate 7,091 of SVJT01000044.1, forward strand.
AAAGCCGGTGTAATACTAATTTTACACCGGCTTTATACTTTAAAAAAAATATTTTAAATTTTTCCAAAAAAACTATTGACAAACCTTTTAGTATTTGCTATAATAATCAAGTCGTCAGGGATGACGAAAGATTCCATCGGTTAAACTGAATAAGTTTGCTGATGTTTCTATACTTCTTAAGGCCCGTTGGTCAAGCGGTTAAGACACCGCCCTTTCACGGCGGTAACACGAGTTCGATTCTCGTACGGGTCACCATTAAAAGCACTTGCTGTTGCAAGTGTTTTTTTGTTTTGTATGCTTAAAAACTCTAAAATTTTTTAAGTTTTTCCAAAGTTCTCTTAATTGACTCATAAAATAAACCATTATATAATGATTTAGAACCACAAGCCGTTAGGAGGACTTCAGTAATGGAAAATATTTTATTCAATTTTTCAAAAACAAATGGCTTCATTAAGCCGATGAACGCGGTCAATAACGGTCCTACCAATCCCGGTGTCCGTAAGACCAGAACTAATTTCGACGCTTATAAAGCAGCAAAAATTCCTTTCGCACGAAATCACGATGCTTCCTTTTATACTCCTTATGGTGGCGAACACATCGTGGATGTACACCGCATTTTCAAAAATTTTGATGCAGACGAAAATGACCCTGCATCCTATATCTTTGAGCCTACCGATGATTATCTGAAAATTACAACGGAGGCAGGCACCAAGGTGTTTTACCGATTGGGCGCTGCCATTGAACACCGCTATAAATACGGCACCAGAGTGCCGAAAGATTTCGCAAAATGGGCAAGAATCTGCGAACACATCATTATGCATTACACTGAAGGCTGGGCAAACGGCTTTCACTACGATATAGAATACTGGGAAATCTGGAATGAGCCCGATTGCCACAACGCTGACGGTTCAAACCCCTGCTGGCAAGGTACCGAAGAACAGTTTATTGACTTTTTTGAGGTTGTGGCTAAATATCTTAAAAACCGTTTTCCCCACTTAAAAATCGGTGGTCCTGCTTTTTGCAGAACCTGGGCAACAGATTTTAAAAAGGACTTTTTAAAGGCTGTTGAAGAAAGAGATATTCCTTTAGACTTCTTCTCTTATCACTGGTACGGCAAACATCTGGAGGATTTGATTGACGGTATTCACATCAATCAGGAAGAGCTTGCCCGGGTAGGTCGCGGCGGAACCTTCACCATTTTAAACGAATGGAACTACGTTCGTGGCTGGCAAGGTGATATCTGGGACTACTCTTTAGCCATCGAAAAGAATGTGAAAGGCGCTTCCTTTATCGCCGGTGCTATGTGCGCTGCTCAGGCGAATCCTTTGGATATGCTTATGTATTATGACGCGCGCCCCTGCAGCATGAATGGTTTGTTTGAACACGAAACCTTTAAGCCACTGAAACCCTATTATACCTTTGTTATGTTTGCCAATTTAGCAGACATGGGCGAATATGTCAAGCCTGAATATGACATTAAGAGCATTTTTACCTGTGCTGCCAAAAACAAAGACGAAGCCGGCATTATGATTACATACTTTAACGATAATGATGACGGGTTCCACGAAGATATGCCTATAGCAGAGCCTAAAAAGGTTGTCTGCCTCGACATTGTGAATCCCTTCCCCGGCAAGGATGTGAAGGTGCAGTATTTTGTTCTGGACGAAGAGCACAGCAACGAACTGATTAAAGAAGGAACCTACACCGGTGATGCCTTTAAGTTGAATTTGGAGCTTCCGCTTTATTCAACGTATTACATCAAATTGATCCAAGCATAATAAAATTAAAAGGGACTGTAAAAAACCAGTTTTTACAGTCCTATTTTTTATACGCTATACCAATAAATATCTTTCTTACCCTTTAAGCGACTAACTCCTTCCATGTAGTAATAGTCGCCGTAAATGAGTCCAACATTTACATCAATGTCGCGAGGTTTATTGCCCGTACCGCCAAACAAAATGGCTTGGTCTTCATCATTATCAAAGTTTGAATAGTTTTCGGTTAAGGATTTTAAAATTAAGTATGCTTTTTCTCTGTAATAGGCCCCTTCTTCTCCGCCTAAGCTATCTGCCAGCTCCAGCATACCGCAAGCCGCACAGGCGGTTGCTGAAGTATCTCTCGGCGTTTCAGGTGTGCGTTTCACCCGAAAATCCCAATGTGCCACATAATCCTCCGGCAGACTTTCAATAAAGAAATCTGCCACCTTACGGCAGGCCTGCAAATATTTTTCCTCCTTTAAATGGCGGTAGGCAAGAGCCATACCATATAAAGCCCAGGATGCTCCACGAGACCAGGCGCTGTCCGGTGCTGCTCCCTGACCGCCCAAAACCTTTTCAAATTCACCAGTTTCCGGATCAAAAACCACCATATGATTCACAGAACCGTCTTCACGGATAAACCGCTTCACCACCGTTTCAGCGTGAGCTTCTGCTATGTATCGGAAACGACCGTCACCATCGGTATTGGACGCCCAGTATAAAAGAGGCAAATTCATAGAACAGTCAATGATGGCAAGTCCCTGGGTTAAACGGTCATCACCATTCCAGGCACGGATGAAACGTCCCTTTAAATTAAAACGAGACATTAAAAAGCAGGCCGCCTTCATTAAACGAATACGGGATTTTTCATTTTTCGTCAGCTTATAGTTTGCCCCGGCAGAAAGCAACCAGATAAAGCCGGCATCGTGGTCAACCAAGTCATATTCATCCAGCACCACATCCATCTGTTCTTCAATACTCTCTGCAATTTTTTTATATTCTTCCTCACCGGTTTCTTGATAAGCCATCCACAAAATACCCGGCCAGAAGCCGTTGGTCCACCAACTGGGAATCCGGTTATCAAATTCACCGCCTTTAGTGGCATGTGGAAAACGTGCCCCAATAACCGGTGCTGTTTTTTCAAGTTTTGTCAGAATTTTCTGCATTGTTTCTTCTGCCCATTGTTTATACATACGCACAACCTACTTTCAAAATTCATTATAGCCAGTATAACACGACCATTCTGTCGCGTCAATCCTCTTCACCACAAAATAAACCCATTACCGCTATAAAGATGTTCACCGCTTTTCACCCAATCCAGCACCTGTTGCTGAAAGCGGTTTTCCGGAACAAGTTCCTCATAGGGAAGAAAATTTTCAACACCAAAAATATTCCAGTAAATCGCAAAGGTGTTCACAAAGGACAAAGCAATGGTAAATTCCTGTTGAAATTTCATAATGTTAGAATCCGGCTTTAAGAAGCGGGTAAGTCCGGTATCCAATAGCCAAGAACTGCATACAAAAGCTTTAAAAGCTTTATCTTTATAATAAGTTTCGAAAAAGTCCCGTGCTCTTTTAAAGGCATCCGCCACCAGCTCCGGTGTCATTTTATCGTTACCGGGAATATGAACAGAAAGCACCGGGTCGCCATCTCCCAGTACCTTTTCATACTCTTTTCCATCCAATGAAACAGTTTCAAAATTCAGGGTTCCGTCAGCATGAAAGGTGTTCCCCTTAATAGTCATCCCTTCAACAAGTTCAGTTGTAAAGTATTTCTCCTTGTCATTTTTCGGTGCCTGCTTGCCATTTTCAAGATAATTGAGACCGGCTATCGCCAAATGCACCAAGCGCCCATTATAACGGTTTTTATAGACAACATAAGGTCCGTGAAAAACATTCATTTCAAAGGACAGTCGACCGATTGTAAAGGTTTTTGGCTTAACATATTTCACCATACCCTCGCGATACATACCTTGAAATCCGTAAGTTCCGTAGCAACGTTGATTTCGCCGAAATAAATCGCAAAAATGCCACGGACCGTGACTTGCAAACTGTGCCGGTATGCCCTGCTTTTCCAACGCCTCGCCAAAAAGCTCACAACGGGCAAAATAAACCATAGCAAAAAGCATTCCCTGCTCCTGACCGTCGTTGTCCGGTAGTGTGTCAAAATCCGGTGGCAGGATTTCTGTTTCAAAAAACATTCTGTAATAGGTTTCTGCCTGACAAATCAGACTTTCGTTCTGCAGAAACATTTCTCTGTATGCAAGCATTGCCTGCTCTTCTTTTTCTGCCAGTTGATACCGAATAAGCCGCTGTGGCATTTCCTCAATAACAGTTCTTAACTTCACCGTAAACACCTCTTATTCCATCATTGCAAGCATAGCCGCCGTAACTGTCTTATAATCCGGTTTTTTGCCCTGATGAAAATCTTTCAGCGGTATTTTCTTAAACTCTTCAAATATTTGTTCTTTCGCTTTTGCAAAGCATTCCACATTCCTGGTTCGGTCATTGTTTAAAAGCTGTTCAAGCACCCAGTTTTTAAAGAATTGAACTTCCTTTTTGTATACAAACTGCAAAGCTTCATACACATTGGAACGGCAATACCAGTTCACTACATTATCCTTTAAAGCATCTTCAAAGTGTGGGTTAATGGGTCGGTTTTTCTGCAAATCCAGCAGACTGTAATACAGCGAGTTATCCTCGTGTAAACCCAGCACATCACCCATAACATCCAGCATTTTCTCGTTCTTCTCCAGCAATACACGGATGTTTTCCGCCTCATCTATGCCCTGATACCAGCGCATAAGCAAATAGCTCAGCTTCATAAACCGGTATTGCAGCTTTTTCATCACCACAGTTTTAAGTAAATCGGCAACATCACGGCGGATAAAGGGCTTTTCATAAACCTCTTCAGGCAGATTGTGCACCAGAGTCAGCAGTTCTTTTATGGTATCTGTGAACTGCAAATCATAATCCTCTAGGCCTGCCAGCCAATCCACATAATCCGAATGGCGCTCGTAATCCAGCTCAAAGAGCCGCAGGAAGCCGGCATTCGGCTTTAAAATATCGTGGAAATAGGCAATGCCGGATTTTGTGGGTAACTTCAAGATAGGCAAAAAAGCCTGCCAGATTTTCAGCATTGTTTCCCCATCTTCGCCATAACGCTTAAAGCACATATCTTTCGCAATTTTATCAACACTGCGTCCCTGGGGTTTCCAGGCATTTTCGCGGAAATATTCCAGCATTAATGTATCACTGTGGGAATTCTCAGGCCAAAAAGCCAACCCTTTACAGAAAGAATCGCTGGCGGCTTTTTCTAACTTTTTCGTGATATACTCATAATCGCCGTGGATATGATTCTGTGGCTCATAGGCGTGGAAAATACCGAAAATCCAGGGAATTTTGCCCATAATATCCCACTCTTCAAAGTTGTTGTGTTCTTCCTTTAAATCCACCGTATAATCGAAAATAATCGTCTTTTCAGGATCGAACATCTTCACCATTTCCCGTACTTCTTCGGGCTTCATACAGAAAAAGAAGTCCCAGGCAGCAATCAGCATCGGTGCATTGGGGTAATTCTTGGAAACGTGGTCAATAATTTTACGATAAGCATACTTCTTCAAATCCAGATTTTTCTGGCGGTCTTCGTTATATGTACGTTCTGCCAGGCCAATGGTGTGAAACAGTTCTGCCTTGCCGTATTCTTTTACATGAGTGTCGGTTAATTTCTGATAGTTCTTCAAATTCTCTTCATCAAAAATATCCCACACCAAGCCGGTCTGCTCCGACTGAGATTTGCTGGTTTGTGATAAAAATCCCGGATTCACTTTTTCCAAAAATTCTTTTGGCGTGCGGGAATACCAATGTGTCATGGTGCCGCAGTCCTCCGGATGTATCAAATCGCAGGAGAAGGCATAATCCAGCACCTTTTTGCGAAGCTCACCGCGATACTGTAGCGGCCAAAAGGTTGTGCGGTTGTTAAAGCCCTCTGTAGCTTCCGGCAGCACCTCTTCATTAGAGGGATAAGACACAATATCAGGAAATGCTTTCTGAAATAAATCGTCAATGCCGATGCGCAACATAAACACATTGAGCCGGCTTTTTAAGAGCCAGTCAATTTCCCGTTGCCACTGGTCAAAATCCCAATGTTCTGCCTGAAAACGGCTCAGGCCACGATGAGCAAAGTATCGGATGGCACGGTATTGAAACCGGGGGACTTCATAAACATTCAAGCCTGTTATATCAATGGTTTTTCCTTCAGGAATCACATCGCCATCCCAAAAATAGTGGCAACCACCCCGACGTTCAAAGAAATCATATACCGCATACAAGGTGGAACGACCTCGTCCTCCGGCAAGATATAAAAGAGTTCTGCCCTTATCCTCTTTTGAAATCATACAAAATTCATCACTTTGGTACCGAACAGGCAAACCGCCACGCAGATTCTCAAAGACATATGGCTGCACCACCTCAGAGCCAATAATGACCATATCTTCTGTTGCAGATGGCTCAGGTTTAATATCCAACGCAATACCAGTTATTTTTTGATAATACTCCTGAAAAACCTGTACCGCTTTCCGGTAGGCTTGCTCTTCTGTTTTAGGTGCTAAAATAAACACACACGTTCTCCCCTTTATGCTCTGTTATTATCATCATTATAACACAGCACTCATCAAATTCAAACTTTTTTGTTCAAAA
>SVJT01000045.1 GCA_015068865.1 Oscillospiraceae bacterium
GGAATTATGTGTTTTAAATCTTTTTTCTTTTGATAGAGAAAAAGACCATATGTTATGGCATATAAGGCTTCATTTATACCAAAGCCGGGGAAGTAAGGTCCTTTCGGGAAAACCATCATCCCCAACAAATCTGCTACAAAACCAAATACTGCTCCTATCCAAGGTCCGAACAGCATCGCGCATAGGGATGTCGGAATGAAATTGAAGCCAATTCTGAAAACTTGCGTTTCAACAGCAACAAATCTTGTAACCACTATATGCAAAGAGAGCAGCAATGCAATAGTCGCTATTTTTTTCGCAGAAAAAATTTGTTTAGACATAAAAATAACACTTCCTCTTTTGCGGAATTTCCGTTGGCAAATTCGCCACAAAAAGGGAGTGTTTCACGATTTTGTGGCAGCGGAATGCAGTCATGATACCGCAAGCAAAATTTTGCTTTTCGTACAGCGGCAACTTCCCGTCCAACTGTCACTTAACGCATCAAAACCTACTCTGCCTACTATTTAATTCTCTAATATTATAATACAAAAAAACAGTTTTGTCTATGCTTTTATAAAAATATTTTTTTTGACATTTTTTTCGGATAATAAATATGATTATGTACAAAATAAGAAAAAATAATATTCTGAGGTTATGAATATGAATAATAAAAGAATCGGAAAGCAAACCGTATTGTTTCATCATCCGCCGGTCATTTTGGGAACCGGTACCGTCGCCGGAAAAAAAGAAGGGGAGGGCCCCATTGGGAAATATTTCGATGTGATTGCCGATGACAATGTACTGGGTGCGAAAACATGGGAAAAAGCTGAAAGTGAGTTTGCCGCCCGTGCAGGAAGAGAAGCCTTTAAAAACAGCGGTGTCAATAAAGAAAAAATACAATATTTTTTCGGCGGTGACCTGTTGAATCAGTGCACCGGAACAAGCTACGGCATCCGAGAGTTCGGCATTCCGTTCATCGGTTTATATGGTGCTTGTTCAACGATGGCGTTAGGTCTTTCTGTTGCTGCAAGCTATATTGACGGTGGTTATGCAGACTATTGCGCCGCCATCACATCCAGCCATTTTTGCTCTGCAGAGAAACAATTTAGGTTTCCGCTGGAATATGGCGGGCAACGCCCACCCAGCGCACAATGGACTGTTACAGGGGCTGCTTGCGCTGTTTTAGGCAGCAAAGGAGACGGACCAATGATTGATTGCATCACAAACGGAAAAATCGTGGATAAAGGCATTACCGATGCCAACAATATGGGTGCCGCTATGGCACCGGCTGCTGCGGATACGATTTTAAAACACTTTCAGGATACTGGCAGAACACCTGACTATTATGATTTAATCGTCACAGGAGACCTGGGTGCTATCGGTAAATCAGTGGTGATTGATTTTCTCCACGAAGACGGATACGATCTTTCAAAAAATTATAACGATTGCGGCTTGATTATTTTCGACTCTAAAACCCAGGACACCCACGCAGGCGGTAGTGGTTGCGCTTGTGCCGGACTTACTTTTTGCGGTTATATTTATCATTTACTGAAAGAACGAAAGCTAAAACACGTTTTATTGGTCGCAACCGGCGCACTGCAAAGTGCGTTAGCAGTACAGCAAGGGGAGAGTATGCCCGGCATTGCCCACGCTGTCAGCATTTTTAATCAATAAGATTTTACTTTAATACTTGTGCAATTGCCTTGCCGATCAATGTTGCAGAGTTTTTTGATTCGTTGATGGTATTGGCGGCTGTTCCTACTTCAATAATCATCGAACCTTTTGTCATATGTTGATTAAAGCGTTCCGTCCGAATGTTAATAGAACGACAAAGCCCCGGCTGTAATTCATTCAGCCGGTTTTGTATTTTCACGGAAAAACTGAGATTATGTCGCCATTCAGGATGATATAACCCCATATGGTCTGTTCCGATAACAAACATAATTTGCGCTGCTTTTTCTCCGTTTTCCATAGTGATGGTTGGTTTGACCAAGGTGCCGTCATCCCGTTTAATATAATCACGGTGAATATCAAGCACGATTTCAATAGAAGGGTATGCCTGTAAGTTTTTCTCGATGACTGTCAGTGCTTTTTTATAGGATTGGTTATACGATGGATTATCATTTTTGGTTGTATCGTGTATAACGGAAATACCTTCTGCTTCCAGCACCCTTTTAATTTCTGCACCAACAGCCACAACATTCATATCGTTATCAAGACTGCGTGCCCCCTCACTTTCGCAATATGCCTCTGATGTATGAGTATGAACAATCAAAACCTTAGGTTTTTCATCGACTGACGAAAAGCTGAGCGGTTCGTTTAGCAGAGTAGCCGCATTGACAGAAAACCCCGGCGTATTAATGAATGTTATGTTCTTTGCCGATACATCCGATTCCAAAACAGGTTCTTTCTTTTCTTCTTGCTTTTTTTCTTTTATAGTTTGATTCACTTTCACTATGCCGCCATATTTTGCTGCATATTCTTTATTCATCATTTCAGAACCGCGTATTGACAGAATCGAACCGGATAACCAATCGTATTCTGTATAAGAAAGCTTCTTTGTTTCATCGTAATTAAATGATAACACTGAACGATGCAAGCTATGGAGCAGAAATTCGGAATTTGGTTTAGGAAATCTGTCTTTATATTCCCAAAAGCAAAACAGAAGAAAACAAAAAAGCAAAAAAGTGACAAAAATATATTGCTTGCCCGATTTTACCGAAACAACATGTCCATGAAAACGTTTTTTTCTCATTCAGGATTCCTCCTTCTTTAGCATTCATAATATAATTCAATTTATTCCACCGGTCCAATTTCTATGCTAAAAGATTTTATTCCTTCCATCATTTTTCTTGACGGAAACAGGGAATTGTAGTACAATGATATTATGTGTTTGCATAGGAGAATAAAATTATGATATACGGTCATTCTATTGAATCAAATATCAGAAAAAGCCTCGCAGACTGTGTTTTTTTTCACAGTGTTGAATATCATCGTTGTTTGACATCAACCAGTGACCGTGCGAAGGAATTGGCACAAGATGGCGGAGCAGAAGGAACGGTGATTCTCGCCGGCACACAAACAGCCGGTCGAGGACGGATGGGACGGCACTTCTATTCACCGGAGGGAAGCGGATTATATATGAGCATTCTTCTGCGTCCTGATGAATTAAGAAATGATCCCGGGTTATTGACGGCCTGTGGTGCTGTTGCCGTTTGGCAAGCTATTTACAAATTAGCTAACGTAAAAACAGATATTAAATGGGTTAATGATTTGTATTATCAACAGAAAAAACTCTGTGGAATTTTAGCGGAAGGTCAATTTAATAATGACGGAACCCTTGCCTATGTGATATTGGGCATTGGCATCAACATTACAAGACCCGAACACGGTTACGACCCTGAAATCGACGATAAAACCATTGCTTTGCACGATTTTATTCTTGACCGGCAGATTGAGTATTCCGCTTTATGTGCTGCCGTTACAGAAGCCTTTGGGGATATATATAACAAGCTGCCAAACCTTGATTTTCTTGATATTTATCGCAAACAATCCTGTGTTCTCGGTCAGAATATTACATATCTTCGTGACGGACAATTACATCAAGGAAAAGCGATTGCAATTGACGACCATGCCCGTTTGGTTATTGATAAGGGCGAGTGTCGGAAAGAAATCTTAAGCAGCGGTGAAATTTCTTTGGTCAGAGCGGCTTTGTAAAGTTTTTGTGACAAATATACATAATTATTGAAAAAAATAATTGAATCAAGTACAATAATCTTGATCTTTATCTTTTGAAAGGATGAACATACTGATGAAACCTATTAAAAATATTGTTATTATTCTAGCTGTGATTGGCTTATTAATCGGCGGTTTTTATTGGGTTAATAATTTTCAGCCCAAAGAGAAAACAGATGATTCTGCAACACCTTCTTTTGCACCTTCTGTTATCGTCTCTAAAATCGAGCGTGATTCCATACAAAAGGTTACTGTAAACAACGAGGGCGAAACCTTTACCATTTCAAAAAATGGCGAAGATTGGCTGCTTAATAACGATGCAGATGTGAAGCTTACCTCAACCGGTATATCATCGTTTCTCTATGATTGTGCAACCATCAGCGCAAAGGAAATCATCGAGGAAAATGTAACGGACTTTTCTGTTTACGGTCTGGATCAACCAAAGCGCAGCGTTGTTATTGAATGTTCAGACGGCAATACACTCACTGCTTTAGTGGGCAACAGCAGTATTGACGGTTCAATTTGTTACTTGATGATGGAGGGTCAAACAACTGTTTATGCAAAAAGCAGTTCCGGCTGCAGCAGTTTGGTTATCCCGATGTCAAAACTCTTGGAAAAATCCATTTACAGTATTGGTTCTGATAGTATCGGCACAATCAGCTTACACAAAACAGGAACAGAAAAAGTGCGTTTGGTCAATGCTTTTGTTAAAGAAACTGAAGAGGGTAAAATTTATGAATGGCGAATGGAAGCGCCGTTGATTAAAGTTGCCAACGATTATAATATCAGGGAGCAGATGATTGAAAAAATTGCTTCTTTATCTGCAAATGAGGTCATCCCATTCCCGTCAGATGCTACAGATTACGGTTTTGCTTCGCCTCAGGCCGTATATACCGTAAGCGATTTAGAAAACACAACATCTTATACTGTCACTGTTGGTAAAGATACTGATGACGGAAATACCTATGTTAAACTATCTGACAGCAAAACGGTTTATACCGTGCCGAAAGATTCAATCAGTTTCATTCATTTAAACTATCAGCAGCTTGTTGATTCGTTAGTTCACGTTGAAAACATTATCGATATAGCTGAAATTAATATTAGCGGTTTGGGTAAATCGTATCACTTAACCATTAGCGGTTCTGATGATAATGCAACATATAAAATTAATGATAAAGACATAGAGGAAAAAAGCTTTAAAAAAGCATATCAGACAATTATCGGTCTTTCTCTGAGTTCATTCAGTAAGAACCCTGTAACTGCAGCATCGGAATTTACCATCGTGTATACAAAAAATGACGGTACGCAGGTAACGGTCGAATGTATTCCCTATGATGACCGAAATTATGTAACCAAAGTAAACGGAGAGGGCAATCTGGTTATCCGCAGATAAAAGGAAGAAACTCAGATTGAACAAATTGATAAGACCTTAGCCGAATAATAATTTTCAGAGGTGTCTTATGACAACATCACAGTTAAAAGAGATTTTAAAATCAAACATATTGACCATATCAGTGCCGGATGCTGAAGTCACCGATGCTTGGGACGACTATGTGCAGGCAGGTGCTCATATTTTATTGGCTCCGCCTTGCATTCAGGCTGACGATGATGAAGCCGATATCTTAGACAGTTTATTTGAAGCAGCTGCTGACAATGCATTTGTAGCCGGTCAAATAGCGGCACCCAACCCTTCGGATACATTCGATTATGACAGCTTTTATAACAGCGTTTTAAACCGAGCCGGTTGGCTGTACGATGCCGGTGTTTCTATGATTATGTTAACCGGATTTTCGGATATTCTTTCTGCTAAATGTGCTGTATATGCTATTCGAGAAGCCGCACAGGATTTTCCCATTTGTTTTGGTATTTCTATGAAAGATGATGGAGAGATGATTAAAAAATCTCTGTCTTTGTTAATCACTATGCAGGCACTTGATATTTGCGCATTTGGTTGTACCAATATGGATATTGAAGATTCTTTAGAGCTTCTTTCAGAATTGCAATCTTTTACAACAGTTCCTTTATTTGTTGTTGCAGATCCGGGCAACTATCTGGAGCCTGAAATGTACAGTGATTATATTACTTCGTTTGTCAACCACAAATGTGCGATGGTTGGCTTACTCAACAGCAGTCCGGCTTACACAGCAGCTTCTTCAAAGGAGTGCTGGCAGTTAGCACCTTTGAAACCCGATTTCCCGGTGCTGAACGCCGTTTGTTCTTTGAACGAAAGCTTATTTTTGGATTTCAGCGGTAAAATCGTCAGCAAAAATAAGCAACTGCTGGAGATTACAACTGAAAAGCAAGAGGAAGTGGAGCAGGCGCTTGCAATTTTTAACAAGTCCGGCGCCATGCCGGTTTGCTTCAGCATTAAAGACATTGATGTTTTAGAATATGCCATCAGTCATTATGCAGGGCGTCCTGCCGTCCGTTCTGATGAATACGGCGAAATTACCGCTAAAGAATTCGGTGCCTTTATTTTGTCCGAAAAAAAGGAAGAGAGTAAATAAAAGGGGAGAACAGTATGTATGCAACGCCTATCGCACGATTAATTGAAGAATTTGCTAAAATGCCGGGTATCGGTAAGCGAACTGCCGAGCGTTTGGCTTATTATGTGCTGAATCTTCCCAAACAAGAAGTGGATGCTTTTGCGGATGCATTACTATGCGCTAAGGAAAAGATTACTTTTTGTCCCGTGTGCCAATCCTTAACTGAAACAGTTCCCTGTGCCATTTGCGGCGATGAACGACGTCAGCAGGATGTCATTTGCGTTGTTGAAAAACCAAAAGATGTAATTAAATTTGAAAAAACAAGAGAATTTAAAGGTACTTATCATGTTCTTCACGGTGTCATTTCACCTATGGATGGTGTCGGTCCGGATGATATCCGAATTAAAGAGTTATTGGCTCGTGTGACCGAAGGTGATGTCCGTGAAGTTATTATGGCTACCAATCCCAATTTAGAAGGTGAGGCAACGGCAATGTATATTGCCAAGCTGCTAAAACCCTTTAATATTAAAACAACTCGCTTGGCTCATGGTATTCCCGTGGGCGGCGATCTGGAATATGCCGATGAAGTAACACTGACAAGAGCATTGGAGGGTCGACATGAAATCAGTTGATATCAAACCTTTTGAATCGATTGAAAATTTAGGCGACGGTTATTCCATCATCCAGGGTCAGGACGAATTTCGCTACGGAACCGACGCTGTAAAGCTTTCTGACTTTGCAGTTGTGAAATCCGGTGAAAAGGTTATGGATTTATGTACCGGAACCGGTATTATTCCAATCCTTTTACATAAAAAAGAACCCAATGCCAAATATAGTGCTTTGGAGATACAGCCACAGATGCAAGAAATGGCAAACAGAAGTGTAAAGTTGAACAACTTGACAGGTAACATTGACATTTTGTTAGGGGATTTATGTAATATCCGACGGCTATTTGAAGCTGAAAGCTTTCAGGTTGTTACCTGTAATCCGCCATATATGAAAAATGACACTGGCAAAAAAAACCAAACACAAAGTGTTACCATTGCCCGCCATGAAATTTGTTGCACATTAGAAGACTGCATAGCGGCAGCTTCTTATTTGTTGCCCAGCGGCGGTCGTTTTTATATGGTGCACCGGACGGAGCGGCTTGCCGATATTATGGCACTCATGCGAAAACATAATGTCGAACCAAAACGGTTAACCTTATATGCTTCCGGTAATAAACCACCAAAACTGTTGGTAATTGAAGGACAAAAGAACAGGAACAGCGGTTTGATCGTCCGCATAGATACAGGAGAATGACTATGAGCGAACAGACATTAGAAAAAGGTACACTATATTTGGTCGCAACCCCTATCGGCAATTTGGAAGACATCACCCTTCGTGCCATCAGAACATTACGCGATGCGGATTTAATTGCTGCCGAGGATACACGTCGTACAGCAGCTTTATTAAACCATTTAGAAATTAAAACTCCATTGACCAGTTATTTTCAACACAACGAAAAGAGCAAAGGGGAGTTCTTAATTGAAAAACTTCGTGCCGGTGAAACCATTGCACTGGTTTCCGATGCCGGCACACCGGCCATCTCAGACCCCGGCGAGGATTTGGTTCGGCTTTGTGCAGAGGCAAATATTCCGGTTGTCCCTGTGCCCGGTGCCACTGCAGCCATTTCAGCTTTGATTAGTTCCGGTTTGCCTACCGGTCGTTTTTCTTTTGAAGGCTTTTTAAGCATGAGCAAAAAAAGCCGAAAAGAACATCTTGCTGATATTAAACATCATCCCTATACAATGATTTTTTATGAAGCACCGCACAAACTGACAAGAACCCTGCAGGATATGTATAATGTTTTAGGCAACCGTAGAATTGTATTGGCAAGGGAATTAACAAAACGGTATGAAGAATTTTTACGGTTTACTTTATCGGAAGCCATTGAATATTATAAAGAACGTGACCCAAAAGGCGAGTATGTACTGATTTTAGAGGGTGCAACAGAACTTGAGCCTGAAGAAAATGAATTAAATAATTTATCAATTTCAGAACATATTAAGCATTATACGGATATTGGTTTAGAACCAAAAGAAGCCCAAAAAGCTGTTGCCGCTGACCGCGGCATCACCAAACGCGAAGTTTATGCCGCTATGTTGGCTGAAAAAATGATTGATGCACCGTTGAAAGGACGAAAAGAATGAGCGAAATTAAAACTTATACTATAAAACCCGGTATCACTTTACACCATATTGATACCAATCAGTTTAAAACCGTTTCGGTTGGTCTCCATTTTCACCGTCAGTTAAAAAAGAATGAAGCTGCTTTAAATGCGCTGCTGACAGATGTAATGCAGAGAGGAAACAGCAAACTGAAAGATACTGCTGCCATCAGCCGCTATCTGCAGGCTCTTTACGGTGCATATTTTGATGCAGACATTCGCCGGAAGGGAGAAGACCAGATTCTGTCTTATGTTATCAGTACTGTATCTGATGAATATCTGCCCGAAGGGGAACAATGTGTATTAAAAGCCGTATCGATGCTGTTTGATATGGTACTTTGTCCGCAGATTGAAAACGGTGCCTTCCGTGCTGATTATGTGGAGCAAGAAAAAGTGAACTTAATTAATGATATCGAAGCGCTGATTAACGATAAACGCTCATATGCTGTTTGGCGTTTGGTTGAAAATATGTGCGACGGTGACCCCTACAGCATTTATGAATTGGGTCGTGTTGAGGATGTGAAAGCCATTACACCAAAGATGCTGTACGATCATTATCAAACAGTTCTTCAAGAAAGCCCTGTTGATATTTTCGTTACCGGCAAAGCTGACATTGATGCAATTATCGAAACAACTAAAGAGCGGTTTGCTGATATTTCTCCTGATGTATTGACATATCCCAAAACAACACTTTATCGACCTTCAAATACAATGAAGCAGATTGAAGAGGTATTTGATGTGACCCAGGCAAAGCTCTCTATGGGCTTTTATACCGGCATTGCTCCCGATGATGCAAGATACAGTGCTTTAATGGTGTTTAACAGTATTTTTGGTAGCGGTGCACATTCTAAATTATTTAATAATGTCCGCGAAAAATTAAGTCTCTGTTATTATGCTTCCTCAAGACTCGAGCGCTATAAAGGCATTATGTTGGTATCGTCCGGCATTGAGAGTCAGAACAAACAAAAAGCAGAAGACGAAATTCTCCTCCAGTTGGATGCCATAAAGAACGGAGACATCAGTGATTATGAATTTGATGTTTCAGTAAAAAGTATTATTAATTCCTTGCGTTCAATGCGTGACAGCAATGGATACCTAGCTGATTATTACCTCGGTCAGGTGGTTAGCGGTACAAATATAAGTTTAGAGGAACAGTGCCGTTTAATCAGCGGTGTAACCAAGGAAGATGTAGTGAAGGTTGCACAGGAAATCAAACCGGAAATGGTTTATTTCATGAAAGGAGAAGCATAATGGAATTTACAAAAATATATGAACCCACACTGCGGGAAACTTTATATACTGCCACCCATGAAAGCGGTTTGAAAATCGCCATTATGCCCAAACAGGGGTACAGCAAAAGCTATGCTGTTTTCGGTACCCACTTTGGTTCTGTGGATAACACATTTATACCGCCCTCTGCCGCTGAAAAAATGACTGTACCCGATGGTGTTGCACACTTTTTGGAACACAAAATGTTTGAGCAACCGGATGGTTCCAATGTATTTGAAAGCTATGCGCTTCACGGTGCAAATGCCAATGCCTATACCAGTTTCCATGTAACGGCTTATCTGTTTGAAAGTACACAGGACGTGCCGGAGAACTTAGGTATTTTACTTGATTTTGTTCAACAGCCTTACTTCACTGATGAAAACGTTGCGAAAGAGCAGGGGATTATCGGTCAGGAAATCGGTATGTATGATGACGATCCCGGCTGGCAGCTAATGATGGGCTTTTTAGGGGCTATGTTCCACGAAAATCCAGTGAGAATTGATATTGCCGGTTCGGTCGAATCCATATCCAAGATTACAAAAGATACCCTATATGATTGTTATCATACCTTTTACCATTTATCAAATATGTGCCTGTTTATTATCGGCGATGTAAATCCTGAGACTATAGGTGATTGCATTGAACAGCATCTCGTTAAAACTGAAAAGGCTACCGGTGACATTAAACGTTTTTACGGTACAGAGCCAAAAACTGTGAAAGCAAAAGAGGTCAGCAAAAAACTGGATGTCAGTGTGCCTATGTTTATGCTGGGCTTTAAAGATCCGGACTGCGGTTACGACGGAAAAAAGCTTTTGAAAAAGGATATTGAACTTTCCATCATCTGTGAATTGTTATTTGGAAAAACAAGTCCTATTTATACGGAATTATACGATAACGGATATATTTTGGGTGGAATGGATGCTGAAACCGCTTGCGAAAAGGAATATGGTTATGTTGCTGTATCCGGCGACAGTCGCGACCCTGAAAAAGTCCGCAGCATCATTTTTGAAGGTCTTAAAGCTGCACAAACAAACGGCTTGAATGAGGCTGATATAGAGCGTGTGCGCCGCGCTATGATTGGTCAGTACATTAAGCAGTTTAATAATTTGAATTCCGTTGCGCATCAATACATGAGTCAGGTTTTTAACGGCATTGAGCTGTTTGATTTTGCAGAAGTTGTGAAAGAAGTTACTGTTTCCAGCACCAACGAACGTCTTCGTTCCTATTTCAACACTGAGCATTCTGTTTTATCTGTCATCTGGCCGCAAAACCATTAACATCAAAGGAGATGATATCATGAAAAATAAAATTGCCTTTCCCGGTCTCGGCATCGGACCTTTTACGGTGTCTGAAAGCTTTACGTTTTTTGGAATGAGCATTCATTTTTATGGTATTCTAATTGCATTAGGGATTGTTTTGGCATACCTTTTCTGCAAGAGAAAAGCAAAAAAACGTGACATCACCGGCGACACATTGCTTGATGTGATTTTATACGGTTTGCCCTCTGCAGTTATTTGTGCACGTATTTATTATGTCATATTCAGTTGGTCGGAATACAAGGACAACTGGCTGGATATTTTTAAAATCTGGGAAGGCGGCATTGCAATTTATGGTGCAGTCATTGGTGCTTGTATTTCTACTTTTATTTACTGTAAAGTTAAGAAAATCAGCTTTAAAAAGATTTTTGACATCGGCGCTTTTGGCTTGTTAATCGGTCAGATTATCGGAAGATGGGGAAACTTCATTAACGCTGAGGCATTTGGTGAACAGACGGAAACAGCACTTTTCAGAATGCAGATAATTAACAAGAATATAACCGTACATCCAACGTTTCTTTATGAATCATCTTGGAATTTATTGGTTTTTCTGTTTTTAAACTTATATGAAAAATATCAGAAGTTTGAAGGAGAACTGTTTTTAGTATATATCACCGGCTATGGCGTTGGTCGCTTCTTTGTTGAAGGACTGCGAACTGACAGTTTATGGCTTGGTCCGGTACGAATCTCTCAGATTGTGGCACTGCTTTGCGTGGTTGCAGGAGTTGTTCTGATTATTATTGGCAGAAAAAGAGCTAAAACAACTAATATATAACAAAAAACAGCCGTTTTTACATAAAATGGCTGTTTTTTTGCTGAAAATATAACTTTTTTATTGCACTGACGCACCACTTTATGGTATAATATCAATTCGTAAGTGATTATAAAACTTTGATACGTTATGACAACAGGAGGTCACTATGTCTAACTGTGATTTACAAACGATTTTCGGCTGCCATGTTTTCAGTGAAGACGTTATGAGTGAGCGTCTTCCCAAAGAAACATTTGCCGAACTGAATAATACCATTGAGAAAGGAACGCCGCTTAGCGCCCAGGCTGCTGATGTGATTGCAGATGCCATGAAGAATTGGGCGATGGAGAAGGGTGCAACTCATTACACCCATTGGTTCCAACCCTTAAACGGGTTTACTGCTGAAAAACACGATTCATTTTTGGATTTTTCAAAAGACGGCATTCATGCCATTACCAAATTTTCCGGCAAGGCATTAATCAAGGGTGAACCGGATGCTTCCAGTTTTCCCTCAGGCGGTCTTCGTGCAACTTTTGAGGCACGTGGTTACACTGCCTGGGACTGTACCTCTCCCGCCTTTTTAAAAGAGGATTCAAGCGGTTTAACCTTATGTATTCCGACTGCTTTCTGCTCATACAATGGAGAAGCACTTGATAAAAAGACGCCGCTTTTACGTTCTGTTGAAGCCCTATCCAAGCAAGTTATCCGTATTTTGCGATTATTTGGTGATGAAACCACCGAACGAATTAATGTTAGTTGCGGCGCTGAACAGGAATATTTTTTAGTCGATAAAAAAATGTGGAAAGAACGTCCCGACTTTGTATTTACCGGTCGTTCCCTGTTAGGTGCAAAGCCTCCGAAAACGCAGGAAATGGATGACCATTATTTTGGAACCTTAAAAGAACGTGTATCGGCTTATATGAAGGAACTTGACCTTGCTTTATGGAAAGTTGGTGTTCCTGCAAAAACCAAACATAACGAAGCCGCTCCTGCCCAGCACGAACTGGCACCAATCTTTGAAACTGTTAATATCGCCTGTGACCATAACCAAATTGCAATGGAAATGATGAAAAAGATCGCAGACCACCATGGCATGGTTTGTTTGTTGCACGAAAAACCCTTTGCCGGCATCAACGGTTCCGGTAAACATAATAACTGGTCCATTACCACCTCGGCGGGTCTGAATTTGTTAAACCCCGGCAAAACTCCCGGTGAAAATGCACAGTTCTTGGTATTTTTATGTGCAGTCATCAGTGCCATTGATAATCACGCAGCTTTAATTCGTGCTTCTGCAGCCAATGCCGGCAACGATTACCGTTTAGGTGCCTTAGAAGCTCCGCCGGCTATAATATCCATCTTCTTAGGTGATGAATTAACCGATATTTTGGAACAGATTGAAAGTGGCGAAAAACGTCAGACAAAATTTGGCGGTAAGCTCAATACCGGCGTTTCCAGCTTGCCGAACCTGCCTCTTGATACAACAGACAGAAACAGAACCTCGCCTTTTGCCTTTACCGGTAATAAATTCGAATTCAGAATGGTGCCTTCTTCTGCTTCTATCGCAGGTCCTAATACTGTTTTAAATACAGTTGTTGCAGATGCTTTAAGCGATATTGCTGACCGTTTGGAAAACGCAAATGATTTTGACAGTGAACTCAATCAACTGTTATCTGAAATCATTAAAGAGCACAAACGGGTGATCTTTAACGGTAACG
>SVJT01000046.1 GCA_015068865.1 Oscillospiraceae bacterium
TCCACTACGAAAATGGTTGCACCGCCGGTTTCAATTTCTTCGGGGAAGGAAGAATAGTCCATATCGATAGAACCAATCATCGGCTCAGGTGTAAAGAGAATCTGTTTTCTTTTCATACTGAATTTAGCAATAATATCAACAGCTTTTTGAACATCCTCTTCATCCACACCGGATAACAGAGTGGTGTTACCGGCACGGAGAAAACCGCCGGTAGAAGCCATTTTGGTTACAGGAAAACCGGCTTTGTTAAGCTCGCGCATTACCAGGTTACCGTCTTCATTACTCACAATTGCAAATACAAGTTTCATAAGAACCTCCATTCTGTCGCAAAGCGACTCTATATTTTACGATGGATGCCAAAGGCACAATCATCGCAATGCTTTCCCTTAAAATAAACCGGGGATGTTTAGGCCACCGGTGATACCGGCCATGCCTTCTTCCATCATTTCAGAAGCTTTCTTTTCTGCTTCGTTAACAGCAGCAACGATTAAGTCTTCTAACATTTCAATATCATCAGGGTCAACGATTTCAGGTTTTAATTTAACGGATACCAGTTCGTGGCTACCCTTCATGACAACGCTGACAGCACCGCCGCCGGCTGTTGCCTCAACAGTGGACTCGCTGATTTCATTTTGAACGCGTTCCATTTCTTCCTGCATTTGCTGAACGCGCTGCATCATTGCGGCTTTATTTTGATTAACACCGCCGCCGGTGAATTTGTTTGCTTTTGCCATTTTATTTCTCCATTTCTGTCACAAAAGTGACGCTAAATTATTTCAATTTCTTTAAAATCTTTTTCCAGTGCCAGGAGTTGTTCAAAACTATCCTCCTGTGTATCAGAGATGCCGGCTTCTTTTTCGGAAAGACACTGCACATCAATATCTTCATTAATAACAGCCTGCACAGCAATGTGGATTAATTCCAGATTGCCGGCACGAGAGACCACGGTTTTATTCATCATAGCCTCTTTGGGAAAGACTAAAGACAGTTTGTTTTGCAACATCATCGGTTTTGCACGGTTGATATGAGGCAAAACGGGTACACCGCCATGAGCACGGATAAAGTCTTTGATTTCATCCCAACGGGCAAGCACCGGATGCACATCTCCGGAAGGCTTTTCCGGCACTGTCTTCGGCGGTTCTGCAACCGGTTGAGGCGGAGTGACAGGAGCCGGCGGCGGAGCAGGAATGTCTTCTGCCGGCGCCGGAACATCCCAAGGAGGAAGTTCCTCAGCTATAGCCGGAGACTGTACAGGTGCAAACGTACCGTGCGCCAGCTTTGTTTCCAAATCTGCAACACGGGCATATAAAGCCTCCAAAGACGTATCATAAGCCGGTTCGGCTAACTTCACCAATGCAAGCTCGTATACAGTCCGTCCGTAGCCGGAGGCTTTGGCGCTGATAACGGCTTCATTCATCAGTTTTAAAGCAAAAATCAGTTTTTCACGGGAAAACCGGTCTGCGAGGGTTTGCATACGGCTGAGTTGTTCTTGGGATGTATTGATAATGGTTGCCGGATTTTTTGTCAGTTTAACTACCAATAAATCACGAAGGAACCGTGTTAAACGGTCCATAAACACTTCCGGTTCTTTGCCGTTTTCAATAATTTCATCCAGTACAGAGAGAGCTTCGCCTCCGTCGCAATCGCAGAAGGCATTGCCGATGCGAAACAGAGCATCATAGTCTGTAATGCCAATGATGGAAAGTAAATCATCAAATTCAATTTTGCCTTCGGAATATCCCAAGACCTGCTCTAAAATACTAAGAGCATCACGCATGGAACCGTCACCTAATTCTGCGACCATACGCAAGGCTTCGGGTGCCATTTCGCGACCACCGGCTTCTACAATTTTCTGCAGACGACCGGCAATGTCATCTAAGGTAATCCGCTTAAAGTCAAACCGCTGACAACGGGATAACACCGTGGGCGGAATTTTGTTTAATTCAGTGGTTGCCAGAATGAACAAAACGTGTGCCGGCGGTTCTTCCAACGTTTTTAACAAAGCATTAAAGCCTTGGGTGGTCACCATATGCACTTCGTCGATGATATATACTTTTTTTCTGGCGCGAGAGGGCAGAAAAGCCACATCGTCAATTAAATCACGAATGTGTTCCACCTTATTGCGGGAAGCACCATCCATTTCCACAACATCTAAAATGCTGTCATCTAAAATACCTTTGCAGATTTCACATTCATTGCAAGGGTTTCCGTCAATAGGGTGCAAACAGTTAACAGCTCTGGCTAAGATTTTAGCTGTGGAAGTTTTACCGGTGCCGCGCGTGCCGCAAAAGAGATAAGCATGTGCCAGATTGCCGGTTTTAATTTCGTTTTTTAAGGTTTGTGTGATATGCTCCTGGCCTGCCACATCGTCAAAAACCATGGGACGCCATGCTCTGTATAATGCCTGATAAGCCAAATCACACACTCCTTTCTTTCAAAAACTGTTCTAATACGAAAAAAACCGCACGGCAGGCGGATTTAATTGAAGGGGATACCGTTTCACGCCGGGTAAGCCTGCATCACATCCAAGATTCCGCTTATCGCTGCTTGGTTCCCCACCTGACGAGGTTCACGGGCTCAGATTGCGCAGGACCCGGCCGACAACGCTTGCGCGCTGAACGCTAAAATAATGAAACGATATGTGTAACAATATATAATTGTACAGTTGTATTATAACATATTTATTAGGAAGTTTCAACAGTTTTTTTTGCCAAATGGGGGAAAGGAAATGAAAAATGCAAAAATACATTCAAATGGATGTAAATTATTGTTTTTCCAAAAAATAACTTTACAATTTTTTTGTTTTGTAGTAGTGTAGTATAGAAGTCATTTTGAAAACGGGTAGTCGAAAAAGAAGGAGACATCGGCTTTATGTCTGAGTTACAATATTGGCTTTGGCTAACCCTGAAAAGGGGATTGAAAAACCGAAAAATTACGGCTGTTTTAGAATATTTTGGAACGCCGGAAGCAGTTTATATTGCTGATAAAGAAGCCCTTTCACAGGTTTCCGACTTAACTCGCGGTGAGATTTCTGCCCTTTGTGATAAAAGTTTGGATAAAGTCGGCAAAGTGATGGAGATTTGTAAGAAAAAGGGCATTAAAATTCTGACCTTTGATAGTCCTTACTATCCTGAATTGCTGGCAAAGATTTATGATCCGCCCTATGTATTGTATGCAAAATACAAGGAAAGAATAAATTTAAATGAACATATCACAATTTCTGTGGTGGGAACGAGGAAGTGTTCTCCTTACGGTGCAGAAATGTCTGAAAAAATTGCCCGTGATCTTGCCAAAGAAGGGGTAACAGTTGTCAGCGGTATGGCAGAAGGTATTGACGGAGCTGCCAATAAAGGGGCGTTGTCCGGTGGCGGCGTAACAGTTGCCGTTTTAGGCTCCGGTGTGGATATATGTTACCCACCTATGCATAAAAAGCTGATGGAAAGCATTATCGACAAGGGAATGGTGTTATCAGAATATCCACCGGGGACTCCGCCATATCCGGGGAATTTTAAAATCAGAAACCGGATTATTACCGGCTTATCTTACGGGACAGTGATTGTGGAAGCACCAATTCGCAGTGGTGCTGTTAATTCGGCAAACTGGACTGTTGAGCAGAATCGGGAACTGTTTGTAGTACCCGGTGACGCAACAAGAGGCACGGCAAAAGGCTCAAACAAGCTGTTGGTTGACGGTGCTAAGCCTGTGCTCTCAGCAGAGGATATCCTAGTTGAATTTAAAGAACGGTTTGCAGATTGTCTTGAACAAAACCGACCGGCAGATGTTTTTGTGCCAGAAGAAATGGCGATAGAAACGGAAGAAAGAAAAGAGGAACCGAAAGCAACGGCAAAAGAAAAGCCAAAACGTCAGCAGGTTTCTTTAGATAATTTAAATGAAAAAGAACAAACAGTGATAAAACTTCTCTCGGAGGAAGCGGTGCATATTGATCAGTTGATAGAGCAGGGACTTTCGGCAGGAGAATTGTCAGCAACGTTGACAATGCTGGAACTAAAAGGTTATATTAATGCCTTGCCCGGCAAATACTATTGTTTAAAATAATGAGGTTTAATGATATAAAGGAGGCACTATAGTGGCAACCAATCTGGTTATCGTGGAATCGCCGGCTAAGGCGAAAACCATTAAACAGTATCTTGGCAAATCCTATACCGTTATGGCATCATTTGGCCATGTACGTGATTTACCCAAGAGCAAAATGAGTATTGATATTGAAAACAATTTTGAACCCAAGTATATAACCATACGCGGCAAGGGTGATTTGCTGGCCAAACTGAAAAAAGCGGCTAAGGATTCAAAAAAAATCTATCTGGCAACTGACCCGGACCGCGAAGGAGAAGCCATCAGTTGGCATCTTGCCAATTTACTGGAAATTGATGAAAATGAAAAATGCCGTATTACCTTTAATGAAATTACCAAAACGGCAGTAAAAAATGCAATTACAGAGCCCAGAACCATTGATAAGGATTTGGTGGATGCACAGCAGGCTCGTCGTGTGCTTGACCGTATTGTGGGATATTCCATCAGCCCGATTTTGTGGAAAAAGGTGAAAAAAGGTTTATCTGCCGGTCGTGTGCAATCTGTTGCCTGCAAGCTGATTTGTGACAGAGAGCAGGAAATTGAAGATTTTGTTGCAGAGGAATATTGGCTGCTCAATGCACATTTGCAGGAAAAAAAATCCGGTTCTGACTTTGTGGCCGAGTTTTATGGAAAACAAGGCAAGAAGATGAAGCTTTCTTCCAAAGCCGATGTGGATAAAGTGTTGGCGCAGATTGAAAAAGCTGATTTTATTGTGACAGATGTGAAAGCCGGAGAAAAGAAACGGAATCCGGTTCCGCCCTTCATTACCAGTACGCTGCAGCAGGAAGCATCCCGCAAACTGGGCTTTACCGTTAAACGAACCATGATGGCAGCGCAGAATTTATATGAAGGTGTAACAGTACCCGGTCACGGAACGGTGGGTTTGATTACTTATATGCGTACGGACTCTTTGCGTATTGCCAATGAGGCGATTTCTGAGGTTCGTTCTTATATTAAAAACCAGTATGGTGACAGTTATCTGCCTTCAAAGGCACGTGTTTATAAAACTAACAGCAACGCTCAGGATGCTCACGAAGCCATTCGTCCCACCTATGTGGAGCTGACACCGGCTGAGTTAAAGGGTAGCCTGACACCGGATATGTATAAGCTGTATAAACTGATTTGGGAACGATTTGTGGCTTGTCAAATGGAATCGGCGGTTTATAATACGGTTTCTGTGGATATTGCTGCCGGAGATTATTTGTTTAAAGCAAACGGTCGCCAAATGAAATTTAAAGGCTTTATGACCTTATATGTAGAAGGCAGCGACGAGGAAGAACAGGAACAAAACAGCAAGCTGCCGGCTCTTTCGGCAGGAGATAGTCTGATTAAGAAGGAATTGAAAAGTGATCAGCATTTCACACAGCCTCCTGCACGGTATACTGAAGCAACGCTGATTAAAACCCTGGAGGAAAAGGGAATTGGTCGACCCAGTACCTATGCTCCCACCATTACCACCATTACAGCCCGTGGTTACGTATCACGCGATAAAAAACAGTTTGTACCTACAGAATTGGGTAAAGTAGTCACTGAAATTATGGCAGGTCATTTTAATGACATTGTGGATGTTGCCTTTACGGCGAAAATGGAGCAGGAGCTGGATGCTGTGGAAGATGGCAATGCCGATTGGGTTAAAATTATCCGCACGTTCTACGGTCCTTTTGCCGATCAACTGAAGAAGGCAGAAAAAGAACTGGAAAAAGTTAAAATTGCCGATGAGGTTTCAGATGTTATTTGCGAAAAATGTGGACGGAACATGGTGTATAAGATGGGCCGGTTCGGTAAGTTTTTAGCCTGTCCCGGTTTTCCGGAATGTCGGAATGCCAAGCCCATTGTGAAAGAAACTGGTGCGATTTGTCCCAAGTGCGGCGGCAAAATTCTGGAAAAGAAATCACAGCGAGGCAAAAAATATTTTGGATGTGAACATAATCCGAAATGTGACTTTATGAGCTGGGATGAACCGGTGAGTAAAGAAAAATGCCCCAAGTGCGGTGGACTTCTGCTTAAAAAGAACGGTCGGGCAAAGAAAATTGTTTGTTACAGTGAAAACTGTGATTATGAGAAGAAAATATAAACGATTTAGGTGAAGGGGCTGTCGCTTATGCGGCATCCCCTTTTTAGGTATTTCCTGCCGGATGTTTTCATACATTGTACAGAGGTGGGAAATGTGAAACGAGCAAAGCGGTTTTTTATCAATGGAATTTTGCTGGGGTGTACTACGGTCTTTCTTCGCGGAGCAACCTTAGTGTTTAATGTATATATTACCAATATCATCGGTGCAGAGGGCATTGGATTGTTTGGACTCATTATGTCGGTTTATATGCTGGCGACCACGGTAGCTTCTTCCGGTGCCTATCTGGCGACAATGCGTCTGGTGACGGAGGAAGGGGCTATGCACTGTGATGGCGGCGTGGCAAAAGCTATGCGGGTCTGTATGTGCTACACGGCATTTTTTGGAGTGAGCGCCGCTTTATTATTGTTCTTTTTTGCAAGACCTATTGGACAATACTGGCTTTGCGACGGACGGACAGTCAGATGCTTGTACCTTTTGTCTGCCAGCTTGCCTTTCGTGGCGATGTCTTCTGCGATGAGCGGCTATTTTGTAGCGGTGAGACGGGTCATTAAAAGTGCATCGGCACAGATTTTTGAAATGTTCATTAAAATGACGGTGACGTTTTTCGCCTTGTCTGTTTTTGCAGAAAAAGGGGTTGAATATGCCTGTATGGCGGTGATTGGCGGGGGCAGTATAGCGGAAATATGCTCGTTTGTTTATTTGTATTGTCTGTACCAATCAGAAAAGAAAAAATTGACGAATCAAAGAGAAAAAGAAAAAAGATATACGAAACGGTTATTGGGTGTGGCTTTGCCTATTGCGATCAGCTCATATCTGCGTTCCGGTC
This sequence comes from Oscillospiraceae bacterium, assembly GCA_015068865.1. Lineage (GTDB taxonomy): Bacteria > Bacillota > Clostridia > UBA1381 > UBA9506 > UMGS755. The sequence goes on from SVJT01000046.1 coordinate 6,993, forward strand.
TTTTGACGCTTGAGCATCTGTTGGTACCGGTGGGACTGAAAAAATTCGGGGCATCAGCATCGGCATCTTTGGCTCAGTATGGGGTGGTGCATGGTATGGTTATGCCCCTTTTACTGTTTCCGGCAGCGGCGTTGGGGGCATTTTCGGGTCTATTGGTGCCGGAATTGACAGAGTTTCAAAAGGTGGGAAATGAAACAGGGATCCGGCGGATAGCAACCCGGGCTCTTAAAACCACGTTTTTATTTTCTATCGGGGCAGCAGGCATCTTTTTTGTGTTTGCAGAGGAACTGGGGCAAGCTGTTTACCATAGTGGCGATGCCGGTTTGTTTATCCGCTTTTTAGCTCCTTTAGTGGTTGTGATGTATTCAGACGGTGTGGTGGATTCTATGCTGAAAGGACTAAACCGTCAGGTTAGTTCAATGGGGTTTAATATTATTGATTCGGCAGTAAGCGTGGTGTTGATTTATACCATGCTGCCCCGGTTTGGTGTGAACGGCTATGTGATGGTGATTTTTATCACAGAGTTACTGAATGCATATTTAAGCCTTCGCTGTCTGATGAAGACGACAGATTTCCGATTGTCACTTTTCAGAGATGTTCTGCGCCCTGCGTGCTTGATTTTGGGTGCAGCGTTTAGTGTTCGTTGGGGAATGGCACAGTTCATGATATCATCCTTGCAAAACGGATGGCTATTGACGGCTTGTCTGTTGTTGACGGCTGCTTTGTATGTAGGGGTATTAATGCTTATAGGGAAGATGGAGGCATTTAAACGTCCTGCAGGCAGATGTGCCAGCCTTTTTCCAAAATGGATGAAACCAGTTGCGCCTCCGTTACCGTGCGGACGGAATTCTGGAACCCGTCCACAATATGAACGAGGCAGTAACTGTCATAGCTGAGCAATTTAAAAACATCTCGGGCAGGGACGTTATCCATAGCGGTAATAACACGGGAAGGCAAAAGACCTTTGCTATTGAGCTTGTTTTTGTTATATAGAAGCTCTTGCATAATAATATATTCGTTTTGCTTCCGTTCCTCAGAAAGGTGCAGAGCTAAAAAGCCTGTTGTCATCACGAGTGAAATATTTAACTTCGTGAGAAGGAGCAGGAATCCACAGAGCATTCCCAAACCCAGAATAACGGTCCGGCTTACACGGCGCATAACGGAAATGGCAGAGATATAGCCAATTTTTTGCGTGAGAAAGGCTTTCATAATTCGTCCGCCGTCTAAGGGGAGACAGGGCAGAAGGTTTACGAGTAAAACCGCCCAGTTTAAAGTTTTAAACAGCAGAAGTGATAAAGAAGTGCTGCCGTAATAGCGCTCAAGCAGGGGATAAAGGCATAGCATGAGCACGTTGGCAAAAGGACCGGCAGCAGCGATGCACATTTCTTTGCCGGTGTTTTTGATTAAGCCTGCCGATAGACGCAAAGTCATGCCGAAAGGCATAACGATGATGGCACCAACCCGTTCACGAACCAACAAGGCTGCAAACAGATGAAACAGTTCGTGAACGGTTACAACAGCATAGGCCGTCAGCAGCGTGTATAAACCCCCGGCACACCAGGAAAGAAGCAAAAGGGGTAATACCAGCCAATGTATGTAGAAAAAACGTGTTATTTTAATCATGGGCAGCATCCTGCCTGAAGGAAATAAATTCGGTTGGGTCTAAATAGCTATCCCCGTTTCTTAGCTCAAAATGGAGATGAGGACCGGTGACATTGCCGGTGGCACCCACTGTGGCAATGACCTGACCGGATTGAATTTCGTCACCGGTTTTAGGTAAAACAGTTTGACAGTGAGCATATAGGGTGTAAATTTCGTCTGCGTGCTGCACTAAAATATAATTTCCATAGTCGCTGCTGTTGCCAACTTCTATAGCTTTGCCTTTGGCGGCACATTTGATTTTTTCGCCTTCAGGTGCACCGATATCCACACCATAGTGGAATTTTTCCGTTCCGTCAGAGGGATGGGTTCTGAGACCAAAGGGGGAAGTGATGGGTGCATCTGCCGGAATAACCAGAGAGGTCAGGACGGACTTATTTTTCGTAAGGCTGTTTTCCTTGACTGTGAGAGAACTGAAAAAAGAATGGACTTGTTGCGGAATGGCAGTAAAATCCGTGTTATTTTCTAAAATAAACCGAATGGCATTTGGGGCAAATGATTGCGGATTTTCAGATTGCATTTTAACAAATAAGCAAAAAAGAAACAGCAAAAGACAAACGATAGATTGCCCGATGACATTTTTTTTATAATTTGGTAACGGCCTGATAACTTGTGTTTGTCGTCCGGTCATGTGCTGAGAACGACGTCTGTAAACCTGTTCCATACTCTTGTCCCCTTTCTTTGAATGGTATAATATATGGGAACGGGAAGAAAAATATGCAGAGTCCGCAGTAAAATCAGTTGATTTTACTGCGGACTCTTTTGCGTATTACTGTTTATATTCAAAATCCGGAATGCTGTGCCAACGCTTTTTGAAATAGTGGGCCGCCAATTTAGGACGGCGGTCACGGGTGAAAATGCCTTTTTTGTTGCCGTCTACACGCATAATGCCCTGAATGGTGGCAAAATCGGCAAAGTTCCACACCTGTTCACCGATGAAAAAGTTATACCGGTCGGTGACTTCGTGAACGGCTTCATAAAATTCCACCTGATACTCTTCCGTAAACATAGTGGGGGTGGCGGCGTGGAGACCGGCTACAGTGTCGGCACCGTATTCGGTGAACATAAGGGGTTTGCCTAATTTTTCCCAATAATCCAGCTCGATTTTAAGTGCTTGCTTGGCGGCTTGCAAATCGCCGCCGTAGACATACCAGCCGTAATAGCGGTTTAAGCAGATGACGTCCATCAGGGGCAGGGTTTTATCCTTGGAAAACTCATTCTGCACACCCACAATGGTAACGGGACGATTCTGCGGATCACATTGATGAGCCAAATCGTAAAGGGGTTTGTAATATTCTACAGCACTGTCAGGAAATGCCGTGGTATCGGATTCATTGGCAATGGACCACATCACTACGCAAGCACGGTTTTTATCCCGGCAAATCATATCCCGAATCACGTCTTCGTGATGCTCTTTTGTGCGGATGATTTTATAGGTGTCCTGCGGTTTGCCATCGGCGGCGGCACCAAAGTTTAAGTTGACGCCTACAGCCGGCGTTTCGTCGATGACGACAATGCCTTCCCGGTCGCAAAGAAGCATCATTTCTTCTGCATACGGGTAATGACTGGTACGGAAAGAGTTGGCACCAATCCAGCGCATTAAGCTGATATCCTTTACGTTTAGCACTTCGTCCATTCCACGACCACGAAAGGGAGAATCTTCGTGCTTGCCAAAGCCCTTAAAGTAAAAAGGCTTGCCGTTGATTAAGAACTCTTTGCCTCGAACTTCTACGGTGCGAACGCCTAAGGTTTCGGTATATTCATCCTCACCGAAACGGACCTTAACGTTATACAGGTAAGCATTCAGGGGTTGCCACAAATGAACATTATTAATGGTGAAGGTTCCGCTCGTTCCGGCAGCTTCGGCTACGGTGTTGCCCTCTTCGTCATACACTGTCAGGGTCGGGGCGCCCTTGCCCACCGTGTCTATCCGGTAGCTAATCTGTGCATCAGAACCGTTTACAGCAGGAATCAGGGTAATATCTTTGATATAGTCTTTTGGGGTTGTATAGATTTTGACCGGACGGGTGATGCCGCAATAGTTAAAAAAATCAAAGTTGGGATAGTTTTGCTTTTTGGGGGTGACACCGGGCATATCGGGGATTAAACCGGTCAGCATATTGCCGCCTTTTTCGCTGCCGACAGGGAGAGTGGACAAGTCAATCCGGTTATCTACGGCCACAGTGAGCAGATTGTCACCATCAGCTACGTATTCGTTAATTTCCACTTCAAAGGGCAAAAATCCCCCCTTGTGCTCGCAGATTTTTTTACCGTTTATATACACTTTGGCACTTTGGGTGACGGCACCGAACCGCAGGACTATACGTTGAGACAACATATAGGCGGGGACAGATAAGCAACGCTGATACAGCACCCAGCCGTAATGGTCACGGAAGCTTTCTCCCTCCTTCTGGTCGTTGTAAGAGGCAGGAACCGCTATGGTCATAGGGTCCTTCAGGGAGACAGCGGTGATGGATTCGTCAAAAGTCTCTCCATGGTTTAATTTAAAATTCCAGATGCCGGATAAGTCAATAAGTCCTCGGGCGGTGTTTAGTTTTGGGTAAAGCATTGAAAACATCCTTTCAAAAGTTTATCGTGTTAGTTTTTTGCGTGACGTGCTTCTATGAGCTTACGATTTTCTTCAATTCTTCTTCGGGAGAGGGGATACCAGAAAATTAAAATCACAGCAACGATAAAGTAGCAAATTGCCGGGATGATGGTGGAAACAGTATAGATTCGGTTGGCAACTTCCGGAGCCTGTACTATGTTTTCTGTGGAGGAGATATAACCAATCATAGATAACACATAGCCACCGATGCCGCCAGCTAAGGCCTGTCCAATTTTACGGGCAAAAGAATAGACTGCATAAATGGTACCGTCATCACGGTTGCCGGTATGCGCTTCCTGGCTGTCAATGACATCTGTGATGAAAGCCCAGATGAGCAGGTTGAAAAGACCAACACCCAAGTTGCCGAAGAATAAGAATCCGCAGAAAATCCATGGGTTTCTGATGCGAAGTAAAAACAAAATGAAAAAGACTACAGATGCAAATAAAACAGAAATACCGGCAGCTTCCTTTTTGCCGATTTTTCTTGTGATGGTGGTACTGAAGGGAGCGAGGAGCAATGTGGCGACTGTTTGCAACAGTCCGGCAATGCTCATAGCTTCTTTGTTTTTAAAATAATCCATAAACAGATACAGGTTCATGCTATTGGAGAGCAGGGAGGATAAAAGCAGCACAATGGCGGCAGCGATGATGGCCCACAAAGCTCTGTTTTTGGACATACCCCGAAGAGCCGCAGAAAAATTGCCTTTTTCTTTTGAGGCTGTTTGCGGTTCTATTCGCTCCGTTGTCCAGGCATAACAAAGCAGATAACAAATGAGCGCTAAAATACCGAAGACAATCACCAAAGGCAGAAAACGGTCTCCTAAAATCAACTGATTCCCCTGGGCATCATAGGTATAAATAAACATTGGAACACCGGCAGAAACAATCACACCGGCAATGGCGGCGCCGATGGAACGGAAGGTGGAAAGGGAGGTGCGCTCCACCGGGTCCCCCGTAATGACGGATGCCATAGAACCGTAGGGGATATTGATGGCGGTGTAGCATACACTGCCCCAAAGCAGATAGGTAACATAAATGTAGATGAGTTTGCCAATGTAAGGAAGATTTTTCGCCGCCGGAATGAACATGAAAATGCCGGCCAAAACCACCGGCACACACATACGCAGAATCCAGGGGCGAAAGCGACCGGCGCGGGTGGGTTTGGCGGTGTCGGTAATCCGACCCATAGTAATATCGCTGACGGCATCAACAAAACGGGCTACAAAGAACAACGTCCCCACCACACTGCCGGCGATCCCCAGCACTTTTGTGTAAAATACCATTAAAAAGGAACTGGCTAAAATAAAGAAAAAATCGTTGCCTAAGTCCCCGAACATATACCCTAATTTATCCTTTAAACCAAACGTTTTCATAACAACACTCCTTTATTTTCATAGTTTAACCAATTCGATGTATTTATACTTGTTTTTTGAGAAAATATAATTATTGCTGTTTCGTGTAAAGCGGAGGGGAAATTTTTTCATTAATTTTGTTTATTTTCAACGAAATTAAAAGATTTAAAGCAGAATTGTTGACCTTTAAAGCTTCTTGTGTTACAATGTATTTTGTGGAATTATTTTCTTATGTTATGTAAATATTTAAATAATAAACAGCGTGGAAGGAGCAAAACAAATGGATAAGGAAAAAATCATTACTAAAATTTGCGATTCCGGTATCGTGGCCGTTGTTCGTGCCAATGATGCAGAACAGGCAATTAAAATTGCGGATGCTTGTATTGAAGGTGGCGTGCCTGCAATTGAATTGACCTTTACCGTGCCCGGTGCACATCACGTTATTGAAGAACTGGCAAAACGCTATACCCCGGATCAGATTATTTTAGGTGCCGGTACCGTTATGGATTCTGAAACCGCCCGTATTGCAATTTTATCCGGTGCTCAGTATATCGTTAGCCCTTATTTTAATTTGGAAACCGTTAAACTGTGTAACCGTTACAGAACAGCTTGTATGCCCGGTGCTATGACCATTAAAGAGGTTGTGGAAGCTATGGAAGCCGGCGCTGACATTGTAAAACTGTTTCCCGGCGAAGCAGGCGGCCCCAAAATGATTAAAGCAATCCGCGGTC
>SVJT01000047.1 GCA_015068865.1 Oscillospiraceae bacterium
CCACCGTTTTCTTCATAAACACCGGTGTTTTCCGGACAAAATTCATCCGTTACACCTAAACGGAGTCCGCCCAGACCGGCAGAAAGAACACGGGGGATATTTAAAATTCTGCCCATAACCGTGGGGTGCAGTTCACACACTGGCGGTTCGCCGAACAGGGTGGGCAGAGGACTGCCGGCAGGCAGGGTCATATCAATGTGAGAATAAGACGAAAAATGAGAGCCAATGAAGGATAACAGCGCCTGCAGACCTTCCGGATTGATATAGGCTGCCTCAATGACTTGAAAACGCTCTGCATTTTTAACAAAGCTCACATAAGCAATAGTCGTACCTTCTTCATTTTGATAGGAATACAGATAGCCACCGGCTAATTTCTGCATATCAAAAATAAACTGCCATTCTTCCTTTTGGCGGAACACATAGCCGTTTTTGTGTTTGCAAAACTTGTGATATACAGCAGAAAGCTCATTCCAATCGCTAAGTGCAGCGCGGCTAAACTTACCTCTATAGTGTTCATTAGGAAAACGCTCTGAGGGTATGTGACAACGCATTTCCTGGTAACAGGCAGCATAGCCCATTTTATTGTAAAAGCTAAAGGAAAAAGGAGAAAGAAGGCTGAGGACTTCGCGACGTTCTTTTTGTTTTTCCATAGCGGCATGCATCAGTTTAGAGGCAATGCCGCCACCACGGGCTTCCGGAGCAGTACTTACTCCGACAATATAGGAGGTATCTACGGTGTTGCCGCGGAGTGATAATTTATAAGGCACAAGCTCTAAAGCGCCTACCACTTTTTTGTTATCTAAAGCAGTGATGGCATTTTTGCCTTGCCAGAAACGACTGAAATATAGAGAAACAAAATCTTCCGTGTCTGAAAAAGCATAGCGCCATAATTCTTTAATTTGTTCACGGTTTGAGGAATTATCAGTTGTATTCAGTTTCATAAATTCACACCCTAACATAAATTTTAATTCATATTATAAGCAGAAAATACCTCTTTTAGTCTACCATAAAAGACCTTGTATTGTCAACTGCGTTAAGATGTGAAAAAGCACCGGATTTATAAAATCCGGTGCTTTTTCACAAACAACACTTTTTAAAGTTAACGCGGCTCAATCAATAATTTAATAGCCGTTCTTTCTTCTCCGTTGATTTCTACGTCGGAAAAGGAAGGGATACAAATTAAGTCAGTTCCTGAAGGAGCCAGAAAACCGCGGGCAATGGCAATGGCTTTTATGGATTGATTCAGTGCACCGGCACCAATCGCCTGGATTTCTGCTGTTCCATTTTCTCTGATGACACCTGCCAATGCGCCGGCTACAGAATTTGGGTTGGATTTTGACGAAACTTTAAGAGCATCCATTTTTTTACTCCTTTACTATGTTCTGGGAAAACCTTACAAAATATGTATTCGACAAAAAATTACAAAATCCTTCCAAAAAATTGAAATTCCGTTTAAAAGTTAAAAGTTTGTGCATTTTGTACAAAGAAAAAGAAAGGAAAAACAGGTATAATTTCAAATTTATGGAAGAGAATAACAATATAGACCGCAAAAGCGGTAGGGAAGGAGCAGTTTAAATGAAAATAAGGAAATATTGTTCTTTAATTTTTGTCTTGAGTTTCTCTCTTTTGTTGGTTACGGCAGGTGCTTACTTAGAGCATGGAAGTATACAACCAAAAGTCTTGGCTGCCGGTCGCTATTCCAATGAAGTGCAGCTTCTTGCCAGGTGTGTTAACGGTGAAGCAAGAGGGGAACCCTATATTGGTCAGGTGGCAGTGGCAGCTGTCATTTTAAACAGGGTAAAGCATCCTTCTTTTCCCAATACCATTGCCGGTGTTATTTATCAGCCAAGGGCGTTCACGGCAACTGTAGATGGGCAGATTAATGTTCCCATCAGTCCGGACAGCACAGTGTATCAGGCTTGTCAGGATGCTATGAACGGATGGGATCCGTCAAATGGTGCCGTTTACTATTATAATCCAAGAAAGACTTCAAATCGTTGGATTTTTTCAAGAGAAGTAGTGAAAGTCATCGGCAATCACCGTTTTGCAAAATAAAAGGAGGGTATTATGGGCGCGAAAAAACGACAGAATAAACGAGTGCTGTTCTTTATGGTTACCGCTTTGATTATTTTTTCGGCATTTGGATTATATCATTTTAAACGGGCAGAAGATTTGCGATTGGCAGTTGACAATCAATATGCACATGCCTTTCATGAATTAACAGAATACGTTAACGACATTGATGTGCTGTTAAAAAAAACAATGCTTGTGCAGAATGCAAGACAAATGTCCTCACTTTCGGCAGAAATTTATATGCAGTCGGCAGCAGCAAAGGCGAATCTGGCAGTGTTGCCCACCGGTGGAACCAATTTATCCGATACCTCAAAGTTTTTGTCACAAACGGCTGATTATACCGGCTATTTGGCAACGAAAGTCATTAATAACGGAACTGTGTCGGCAGAGGAATATGAAAATCTTGTATCACTGTCCGATTATGCCGGACGGGTGAAAAAACATTTAACAGAAATGGATGACCGTTTATACAATCAGCAACTCAGCTTTGATAGAGTGAGTGATTTTGCAGTGCATGCAGATGACGGCAACAGTGATTTTGCCGACAGTATGGAAACAATGGAAAAAACCTTTCAAGATTATCCTTCGTTAATTTATGACGGACCTTTTTCTGAGCATATTGAAGCCATACAATCTTCTGTTTTGAGTGGGAAATTAAATATCAGCCAAATGGTAGCGACAGATAAGGCGAAACTGTTTTTAGGTGACGGACGGTCCGAAAATATTAAGTTTTCCGGAGAAGGAAACGGAAAAATTCCAACCTTTGATTTTATCGGCACGGAAAAGGACGGCCGGAGTTATGCAGTCAGTGTATCCAAAAAGGGTGGGGAAATTGTATATATGTTGGATAACCGTCAGGTAAGCGAAAGCAAACTGACGATTGAAGAAGCTGTGGAAAATGCAAAAAAATTTCTGGAGAAAAAAGGGTTTCAACATATGAAGTCCAGCTATTACGAAACAGCAGGGCACACAGTGACAGTGAATTTTGCTGCCATGCAAAATGAGACGGTTTTGTATTCTGATTTGATAAAAGTGAAGGTAGCGCTGGATAACGGCGAAGTTTTAGGATTTGAAGCAATGGGCTATCTGATGAATCACAAGACAAGAATTTTTCCGGAAAAATTGCTCTCGGAAGAAGAAGTGAAAGAGCGTATTTCGCCCCATTTATCATTGGAGTCCATGCGTCTTGCTTTCATTCCGTTAGAGAGTAAGCGAGAAGTGCTGACTTTCGAATGTAAAGGAAATTTTAACGACGAAACGTTCTTATTATATATTAACGCAGTGACGGGCGATGAGGAAAAAATTTTGATGCTCATTGAATCAGAAAACGGAAAACTCACGGTTTAAAAAAACAAAAAATTCCTGTGTATTTATCTGCGCGCCGGTCATACTATGAGTGTAGTCACAAGCTACAAAACAGTTTACAAAGAATTTTGTGTTCAGAATTTAAATTGTAAACGGGGAGTGTAAAGAATGAGTAAACGATCAGTCATGTCGAATCAGTTGAAGGAAGAAATCGCAAAAGAATTAGGCGTTTATGAAACGGTTAAGAAAAACGGCGGTTGGGGAGATGTAACCTCCCGCGACTGTGGCAACATGGTGACCAAAGCCATTGAAATGGCAGAACGGTCAGTTTCAAAGTCGTAACAGACTCATAAGCTAACGCTCAAAGAAAAGACCAAACGCTTTTACTTTGATTGGATTTTTACCATCGTGAAAAGAAACAATCAAACACAGTAAAAGTGACCGGACATTCCTTTTAAAAGGAATGTCCGGTTTACCATTGTGGCTAAAATGAGAAAATTTGTGAATTTTTTTAATTTTACTTTACAGAAACCACAAGATGTAGTATAATGTAAATGTATATTTATATTTAATGCATAAGTTACATAGGGTGTGATGAATTGTTTAGACTGGGACAGATTAATATAATCAACCTGCTTGTTCGTGCAGTGGTTGTTTTACTGGCAATTTCCGTGCATGAAATGGCCCATGGTTTTGCTGCTTATGCATTAGGAGATAAAACGGCAAAAGCTATGGGACGATTGTCTCTCAATCCCTTCCGCCATCTGGATGTTATGGGCTCATTGTGCCTGCTTTTATTTGGTTTCGGTTGGGCAAAGCCTGTCGTGGTGAATCCCCGCTTTTTCAAAAAGCCGAAACGGGACATGATTTTAACTTCGTTAGCAGGTCCTCTTTCAAACTTTTTGATGGCGTTTTTAGGAGTGGCGATCTATAAATTACTTATCATCACAAATGTTTTTTACGTTAATTTAATGCTGACAAAAATTTTAATAATATTTTTTGAAAATTTTATCTTTTTAAATATTGGCTTAGGTGTATTTAATTTAATACCTATTCCGCCTTTGGACGGTTCTAAAATTCTGCTTCCTCTCCTTCCGTATCGGTTATATAACGATATTATGCGGTACGAGCATTTGGGTTGGATTGTCCTGATGGTGGCTTTGGCGTTGGATGTGCTAAGCCCTGTGATTGGTACTGTAGGGAATTGGATATTTCAGATACTTTCCTTTTTAGTAGGTGGTGTGTGATGGAAGCATTATCGTTTAAAGTGGAAGTGTTTGAAGGACCGTTAGAGCTTTTACTGCATCTGTTAAAAAAGAATAAAGTGAGCATTTATGATATTCCCATTGAAAAAATTACAGCACAATATATGGAATATCTGGAGCAAATGCAGAGTTTTGATATGGAAGTTTCCAGTGAGTTTCTAATTATGGCTTCGGAGCTTTTGTATATAAAATCCAAGATGCTTTTGCCTCGTCATGAGGAAGAAGAGGAGGACCCTCGCAAAAATCTGGCAGACCGTTTGGCAGCTTATGAACGGATGAAACAAACAGCCGGATTTTTAAAGGAACACGAGGGTGACGGTCGGTTCTATTTTTTTAAAGAACCGGATAAGATTCCTCAGGCGGCACCGGATTATAGTGACCAGGCCTTTGATGTGGAGCAGCTCATTGCGGCTCTTTCTGATGTACTGATTAAAACCCAGCGGAAAGCTCCGCCACCGAAAACTTCTTTTGTGGGCATTGGCGGTCATGAGCAGGTTTCTTCGTCGTATTGCACTTCACACATTAAAGGGAAGCTGCTTGGGAAAGGCAAAGTACCCTTTAAACAAGTGTTTGCAGGGCTTGATTCAAAACCGAAGATTGTGGTATCATTTTTGATTCTTTTGGAGATGATTCGCCTAAATCTTGTGATGGCAGAAATGAAGGGTAAAGAAATATATTTAACACAGATTAAAGACGGGGAGATTACCAATGAATTTTGATCCGTTGTGTCTTTTGGAAAGCTTGTTGTTTGCGGCCGGTGACAGTGTGCCGGCAGAACAACTGGCAGAAATAATGGAAATATCCCAAGAGGAAGTCAGCAATTTGGCGGACAGGCTAAATAGCGAGTACGCAGAACGAAAACGTGGTTTTTGTGTACTGCGTCTGGAGGATAGTTATCAGCTTTGCACCAATGAACTGGTTTTTCCTTACATACAGAAATTAAAAGAACCGAAGCGCAAGCAAAATCTTTCGCCGGCAGCTTTAGAGACCTTGGCGGTGGTGGCTTATCATCAGCCGGTTACACGGTCCAGCATTGAATTCATCCGCGGTGTTAATTCTGATGGTCCGGTGAATAAGCTGATTGAACGTGGACTGATTGAAGAAAACGGACGGCTGGATGCCCCCGGCAGACCAATTTTATATGTAACCACGCAAGAATTTTTGCGTTCCTTCGGATTATCTTCTTTGTCCGGCTTGCCCGATCCTGTGTCAGTGGATACAGAGGAGGCTTCAGTTGGTGAATTGATGGAAGATTCAGAGGTTGAGGTGGTATAATGCTGCTTTTTTACGCTATTTTAGGCGGAATTGTTGTATTGCTTTTGCTCCTTTTATTTGTACCGACAACCGTCGGAGCGGAATATGTTTTAGAACATAAAGTGGAGACGATAAAAATTCGTTTGCGTGTTTTAGGCATTCCTTTTACCTTTCGGATATCGCCGAAAGAGGATGAAAAATCTGTGGAAAAATTGCTGAAGGTTTATGAAAGCGAAGATAAGGAGAGTATGACGTTAAAGAAGTTTATTTCTTTTTCTAAAACTCTTTATCAGGCTTTTTTGGAGGTTAAAGACGAATGCAAGGAATTGCTTCACGATATTAAAGAACGCTTTACTTGCGAAGAAGTGTATTTTGTTATTCGTTACGGAACCCGTAATCCTGCCACGACAGGCATTTTAAACGGGGCAATATGGTCGGCAGGGTCGTTAGTGCTTGCGGCGCTAAATATGACATTGGGGATAAAAAAGAAAACCTTACAGGTTTATCCCGATTTTACACGTGCCTATTTAAATATTCATTTTAAAGGCACTTTGCAGTTTAAGGCTTTTGATGCAGTGAGAACTGTATTAAAAATAATGAAGCTGGTCAATTTAATTAAAGCTAAATTCGACGAAGCGGAAACAGAAGAATGAATTTAAAAAAGGACGGTGTATACTATGGCAGAACATCCTATTAACGGTTTAATGGAAACAACTATGAGCAACATCAAAGAAATGGTTGATGTCAACACAATTGTGGGCGCACCGGTAACGGCGCCGGACGGTTCGATTATCTTGCCGATTTCCAAAGTTTCTTTTGGCTTTGGTGCTGCAGGCAGTGATTTTGGCGATCGTGCACAAAAAAATCCTGATTCCAATGCTAATTTCGGCGGTGGCTCCGGTGGCGGTGCTTTAATCGAGCCGGTGGCATTCTTGGTTATGAGTCAGGGTCAGGTTCGTCTGATGCCTGTAGAGAGAAACAATTCTCCTGTTGAAGAATTAATTGAAAGAGTACCCGGCATGATTGAAAAAGTGTCTGATTTTTTCAAAAAAAGAAGCAAGAAAAAATCTAAAAAAGAAGAAATTGTCATTGCAGAAACTGTAAGTGCCGAATAAAGGCAATAAAAAGTCAATAATGCTTATCAAGAAACCCCAATAGAGCGAAAACGTTTTATTCGGGTTTCTTTTTTTGTATAAAAAACTAAATTCTTCCCAAAATAGTTTTAAACAGAAAAAAGGAAGGGTTGGAAGGATGAATTTAACGGAAAGAGAATTAATGGCGCTAGAGGAATGTATGTGCAGAGAACAAATTGTGATAAGAAAATACAGATTATATGCAGAACAATGTACCGATGCACAACTAAAAGCAACTTGTAATCAACTGGCAGATAAACATCAACAGCATTTTAATACATTGATGGGCTATTTACAGTGAGAAAAGGAGAAAACAATGAAAGAGAAAAAAACAGTTACATTATCGGAACGGGAAATGATGGAAGATGGTATTTTAACGCAAAAACAAATGACAACAATCTATAATACCGGTGCATGTGAAAGTGTTAATCAGCAGCTCTGTTCTTCTTTTGTCAGCATTTTAGCAGAAGAACAGGATTTGCGGACGAAACTGTTTGAAGTGATGAGTGAACGGGGCTGGCATCAACCGAAGGAAGCAGATGAAAGCAAAATCGCATTGGTAAAACAAAAGTTTATTAATCATTAACAGAGGCTGCAGCAAAAGTTTTTTGCTGCAGCCTCTCAGGTGCTAAAGTTTATTTCTCAATTTGGTCGGTTAAACTCTCTTTAATGAGGTACCTTGGTCGCTGTTTCGTTTCAATGTAGGTTTTTCCAACGTATTGCCCCACTAAACCAATGGCAAACAGGTTCAAACCACCCAAAAACCAAATGGAAAGAATAAGAGAAGTCCAGCCGGAAACAGTTTGACCGAAGAAGTGGGCACATAAGCTGTATATGGCTGCAATAATCGAACAAACAAAAATGAAAATCCCGAGCCCTGTTACCATATTAATGGGTTTATTGCTGAAAGAGGTTATCCCATCCCAGGCAAATGCAATCATTTTCTTTAGAGGATATTTGCTTTTGCCGGCGGTTCTTTCGCCACGTTTATAATATACGGTGTCCGTTTCAAATCCCATTTTTGCGACAACGGCACGAATAAAAATATTTCGTTCCTGATACATAGAAAGTGCTTCCATGGCCCGTTTGCTGAGCAAACGGTAATCAGCATGGTTATACACCGTGTTGGTACCTAAAATTTTCATGAATTTATAAAAACCCTGTGCAGTGCATCGCTTAAAGAAGGAGTCTTTCTTTCTGTCGTTTCGGACACCGAAGACAACATCGGCTCCGGCAATGTATTTATCAACCATTTCTTCGATAACATCGATATCGTCCTGCAGATCAGCATCAATGGAAACGGTCATATCGCAAAGTGGCATTGCAAATTCCAAACCGGCCAACAGTGCATTCTGGTGCCCAACGTTGCCGGCTAAGTTTAAACCGAATATATGAGCATCCTGTTCATGTGCTGCCGCAATGACCTCCCAGGTTTTGTCTCGACTGCCGTCGTTTACATATAAAACAGCACTGTCGGCAGCAATTTTTCCGCCGGAAATCAAACGGTTTAAAACACCGGATAAAGCCGGAATTGTTATTGGTAATGCTTCTTCTTCGTTGAAGCAGGGAACAACAATAATCAGTCTGTTCATAAGAACAACTCCTTACAATAGGATGTTTTTATTATATCATCAGCAGAAAGAAAAGTCAATGCCGGGGAAAAGGACTGCCTTTTGGATAAAAATAAAAAATTAACAAAAAATTAAAGACAATATACAGAAGTTATGATATACTATAAGTAGATTGTTTGAGGAGGAATTGACTTGAGGTATTATCATTTGCCAGTAGAAGAAATGCTGGAAAGATTGGCTACGGACCCTGAGAAAGGGTTAACTGAAGAAAAAGTCGGAAGGCTCAAAGAACGTTTTGGTGAGAATAAACTGCAGGAAAAAGCAAAGAAGAGCAATTTTCGTCGCTTTTTGGATCAGTTTAAAGATGTGATGATTCTAATTTTATTGGCAGCGGCTGTGGTTTCCTTTATCATTGCCTGTGTAGAGAGAAATCCAAAGGAATTTTTTGAACCGCTGTTAATTCTCTTGATTGTGGTATTGAATGCTGTGTTGGGCGTTGCTCAAGAAAGCAAAGCGGAAAAGGCTTTGGATGCCTTGAAGAATATGTCGGCACCTCATGCGCGCGTCATCCGCGAGGGAAAAGAATCAGTGATTGATGCAAAAGAACTGGTGCCCGGAGATGTTATTCGCTTAGAAGCCGGTGACTTTATTCCGGCGGATGCCCGTCTTTTGAAAAGTGTGAGTTTAAAAAGTGAAGAATCCGCTCTCACCGGTGAATCGGTACCGGCAGAAAAGGATGCCGATGCAGAGGTGCTGGAAAGAGCTCCTTTGGGTGACCGTTCCAATATGGTTTTTTCCGGTTGCAGTGTGACATACGGTACCGCAACAGCAGTCGTTACAGCCACCGGTATGGATACGGAAATGGGTAAAATCGCAAATCTTTTGGAGGGTGAAGATGAGGGGCAGACTCCCTTACAACAAAAATTGGCTCAGCTTGGTAAATACTTAGGTATTGTGGCTCTCATAGCATGTGCCGTTATTTTTGTGGTGGGTATAGCCAACGGAATTCCGGCAATGGAAATCTTTATGACTGCGATCTCTTTGGCAGTATCTGCAATTCCTGAGGGATTGCCGGCTATTGTGACCGTAGTGCTTTCTATCGGTGTACAGCGTATGGTTAAACGAAATGCATTAATCCGTCGTTTGCCGGCAGTGGAAACCTTAGGCAGTGCATCTATTATTTGTTCAGATAAAACCGGTACGTTGACACAAAACAGAATGACGCTGGTAAAGGCATATGTTGATGGCACGGAACGGATTGAAGAGATTGGTAACGGAAACTCAGAAGGGGTGCGTGCTCTTTTAAAACTGGGGACTCTGTGCTGTGATGGTTCGGTGATTATCCAAAATGGAGAAGAGAAGCACATAGGTGACCCGACAGAAACAGCAATCGTGCTTGCGGCTCATAAACAGGGAATGCCAAAGGATGCTTTGAATGAAAAATATCCCCGTCTGGCAGAACTTCCTTTCGACTCAGACAGAAAGCTGATGACGACGGTGAATCATATGAACGGTACCACTGTGGTTATCGTGAAAGGTGCTTTTGATGTTATGGCAGAGCGGTGTATCGCCGGCGATATACAAACAGCAAAGCAAGTGAATGACGTAATGAGTCAAAATGCGTTGCGCGTGTTGGCGATTGGCTATAAAGAAATTGATGCGTTGCCGGAAGAAATAACCTCAGAAGAATTAGAAAACGGCTTGACCTTTATGGGGCTTGTGGGCATGATTGATCCGCCCCGACCGGAAGCTAAAGCAGCTGTTGCAACTTGTCGCAAAGCCGGCATTAAACCTGTGATGATTACCGGTGACCATGTGATAACAGCTTCGGCTATTGCGAAAGAACTGGGAATTTTAGAAGAAGGCGATATGGCCATAACCGGAACAGAACTGGATGCAATGACAGATCGAGAGTTAGATGAAAAGGTTACCGGCATTTCAGTATATGCCCGTGTTTCGCCGGAAAACAAAATCCGTATCGTGAAAGCTTGGCAACGAAAAGGGCAGGTGGTATCCATGACCGGTGACGGTGTAAACGATGCCCCGGCTTTAAAAGCAGCGGATATCGGTTGTGCTATGGGTATTACAGGTACCGACGTTGCAAAGGGTGCGGCTGATATGACTCTGACAGATGACAACTTTGCTACAATTGTTGAAGCCGTCAGAGAAGGTCGCGGCATTTATGCCAACATAAAAAAAGTGGTAGGCTTTTTATTGGGTACGAACATCGGCGAAGTCATTACGGTGTTTGTTGCAATGCTTTTGTGGCATAAAACACCGCTTTTATCCATGCAGCTTTTATGGATTAATCTGGTAACGGACAGTCTGCCGGCGATTGCGTTGGGCATGGAAGCTGTAGAAAACGACATTATGAATAAAAAGCCGAAGCCGAAAGAGGAAGGTATTTTTGCCGGTGGCTTAGGTGTTCGTGTTGTGCTGTTTGGTTTTATGTTTGCAGCACTCACACTGTTTGGTTATAAATTGGGCGAACAGGCGGTAGGTGAGGCCGGCGGTCAGACAATGGCCTTTGTGATTTTGGCACTGTCTCAGATTGTGCAGAGCTTTAATATGCGTTCAGACCGTTCCTTGTTTGCGGTTGGATTCTTCACCAATAAAACGTTAAATGGTGCAGCTCTTCTTTCAACAGTTTTAGTGTTGCTCTTATTGTTTACGCCGATTGGTGTGGCCTTTGGATTGGTATTGCTACCGGTATATTTATATTTCATTGCCTTGGGGCTGATTTTGGTGCCCTTATTGGTGATAGAACTGTGCAAAGCCTTTAAACTAATTAAAAATTGAGAAACAAAGCGTGTCCCGGCACAATCTGTTTGCCGGGGCACGTTTTGTATCTTGACAGCATAATGAAAAAGGCAGTATAATCGTATTATACAATGGAGGAGGATTGCTATGCTTTACGATAAAATTCAGCAAAAATGTGAATTTGGTCACTTTGATCCGGAGAGTCCTGCCGGATATATCCTGACGGATGGAGACAAGTTAAAGGGACCTTGGTATTATGTGTATAATAACAGGAAATTATTGTTATATGTGGACCAGAACGGCCCTGTTAAAATTCAGTATCAGCCGCCAAACGGCATTTTGGTGATTAAGCGGGAAATGGGTGAAAACCAGAGTAAGTGGCAGGTTTGGGTACAGTCTGATGATTTAAACAGTGGC
This sequence comes from Oscillospiraceae bacterium, assembly GCA_015068865.1. Classification (GTDB taxonomy): domain Bacteria; phylum Bacillota; class Clostridia; order UBA1381; family UBA9506; genus UMGS755. The sequence goes on from SVJT01000047.1 coordinate 11,779, forward strand.
GTGCCGGTGAGTAACTTTAATACACCCACCTTGCGCTATGATTTGAAAAAGCCGGAGTTTACTGTTAAATGGACACCTGAGAGAGCTTTTTACACTGCGAAATATGACAATGCGGATATCATCACAGAAATTTTTATGCCCTCTGATAAAGCAACGGTTTCTATGAAAACCACCATTGTAAACAAAAGCGGCAAAAAAATGGATTTTACAGCCACGCCGGCTATGTTCCCCTATGTGAATATTCCGCAGATGGTAGCCTGGGATTTGCCGGAATGGTACCTGGATACCAGAGTTAAATTAAGAGATGAAATGCTGACGGTTCACGGTCATATGCGGGATCCTTTAATGGATAAACTGGCAGAACGATCGGTTACCTTTAATATGGATTTTGATGAACAGGCTGAACTGGAATTGGATATGTCTCTCTTTAGCGGTGCCGGTAATTTCTTGTCGCCGGATTGTGTGAAATATGGTTATGCTATGAGTAAAAAAATGGCAGAAGCCGAAGATGCAACCTTTGGTTCTCATCAAACGGTCTGGGCAGCCAGATATGCGTTTTCTCTGGAAGACGGTGCAAGCAAAACCTTTACGCAGGTGCTGACAGTACAGGAAGATTTGATTTACAGCGAAGAAGAAAATCAGTTTGAAAAGGCGTATTTCCATACAGAATCCTATGATGAGCGGGTAGAGAAGACAGAAGCTTTTTATAAGGAACTGTTTGGTAAACGTACAATTAAAACAGACAACCCCTTATACGATAATTTTATTAACAGTTTCACACCTCTGCAAATGTCCTGGGTTTGCTCCTTAGACCGCGGCTGGCCTTCCTGTATGCGCGGTATCCGTGATGCCAGTCAGGATTTTATGGGAATGACTCCGCTTGACACAGAGTGGACAAAAGAAACCATTCTGGCTATGTTTGAACATCAGCAGGTAGATGGCTGGATGCCCAGGCAGATTAGTACAGTATCCAGAACAGCACCACATGATATGCGTTATTACTCTGATGGCGGTGCTTTCTTACTGGAATTGATTCACGAATATATGACCTTCACCCGCGATACAGACTTTTTAGAAGAAAAAGTAGTGTGGCTGGATTCTGATGAAGAGTCTACAGTTTTGGATCATATCAAACGTTGTGTTCAATTCTATCTGGAAGAACACAATATCGGCGAACACGGTCTCTGTAAGGTTTGGTACGGAGACTGGTGGGATCCTATGGATAAAATCGGTATGGAAGGTCGCGGTGAAAGTGTTACCGTTACCGCGCAGATGATTTTGGTGCTGAAAAATCTGGCAGAATTCTATGGCTGGCTTGTGGAGCTGGGGAAAGTTGACGCAAGCCATCTGGAACTGGCAGACAGTTATCTGGCTGCGCGGGAGAACTTCCTTCAGGCTATGAAACAATATGCTTTTAATGCTGAGGGCTATTTTAACGGTTATTTTAATGATAACGGCAAATGGCTGTTGTCT
>SVJT01000048.1 GCA_015068865.1 Oscillospiraceae bacterium
GATTTCTGACTTGAATTTCAACCTTACCATCAACCAGTTTTCTCGGCATATTATTATCGACATAGACGATATGTTCGTAGCTGATATTTTCTAATCGCTTACGAACAATTTCACGGGGAATGATTTCGCCACCAACCGAAATTGATTCTGAATCAAACATAATTTCAAGTGCCGATTCATAATTCTTTTTTGTCATACCTTTGAGCTCATATGTTTCTGCACGATCCATCAAATCTTCTATTGATGATAGATGGTTATTAATAAAATAATTAATATTTTTATTTATATATTTATTGCAGTCGTCTTTTACACCACCTTGTTCTTCAGACACACCAGAGGGTGAGTCATCAGGAATACTGACGATGGTATTTTCTGCAACCTCATCATCTTCATCGGTGGTTTTTACACACACCACATAGAGATTTGAAGCAGCTCCTCCAGACTTTTTCTCTCGATTCTCTTTGGTAATTATTCCGTATTCAATTAAATTCTTAATTCCATTCTTTGCCTTTGACAAACTCATTCCGGTTTCTCTTGCAATAGTTTCGTAAGAGGGGGAGCAGGAAGAGCTGCATCCTGATAATTTCATCAGGTAACAAAGGATACGAAATTCATACACATCGAGCCTTGAGTCGTTAATAAATTCGTTAGGGATTATTGTGAAGTTTCCATTTAGTTTCATTAAAGTTTTCCTCCTTAAATTCAAATAAAAAAACACAGAGTAGAAATTTTCACTCTGTGTTTTGGAATTGATATTGAATTTAGGACTGCGGTTCAAATTCATAAAAAAGATATTTGACAGTAAACGATTTGCCGTCAAAAATCCTTGCTTTTCAAACCGCTGAAAACCGCATAAAATAACGAGATGACCTTACTTACAGTAAAATCATCTCGTTATTATGGTGACCCGTAGGGGACTCGAACCCCTGTTTTCGCCGTGAGAGGGCGACGTCTTAACCGCTTGACCAACAGGCCGTATTCAATTAACATAGGATATTTTAACACAACATTGCCCATATTGCAAGTACTTTTTTAATTTTTGCGGTAAATAATTTACATTTTTACGGACGTATGGTATAATGAAAAAAAACTTTATAGTTTAAAAGGAGAATCCTACATATGAAGTATAACGAAGAAAAGGAGCTAACCAGAACATATAAAAAAAATTATGTAGACGGCTTGGAGCAGCTCATTAAAAATCGTCAAAAATCTGCCGAAGCCATAAGACATGAGTATACAAAAAACATTTTCACCCAACAGGAACAATATCGGAATGATTTAAAAGAAATGTTGGGGTGGCCCCTGGTTGATTATGAGGTTTCTTCTCTGCCTGAAGCAGAAGCAGAACTTTTATCAGAAGAAGAGGGTTACGAAATTTACCGTATGCAATTCGAAATTCTAGACGGATTAAAAATGACCGGACTTTTATTTAAAGAAAAAAGTACCGATAAAAAGCCTTTGGTCCTTGTGCAACACGGCGGTTTGGGAACACCGGAACGCATTGCCGGTATATATGGAGACACCGCGAATTATAATGATATGCTCATGAGAGTGCAAAAAAATAATGTGCATGTATTTGCACCTCAGCTTTTGTTATGGAACGATAACTATGAAGTGAAATTTAACAGAGAAAACATAGATGCCCGATTAAAAAGAGTCGGCAGCTCCATCACCGCCGTTGAAATTTTCGGTTTAATGAGAATTCTTGACTATTTTGAAAAGCAAGAATACGTCTCTTCCTTTGGCATGGTGGGACTTTCCTATGGCGGGTTTTACACACTGTTTACAACCGCCATCGATGTCCGCATACAAGCAGCCATATCCTGTTCCTTTTTCAACGCAAGAGACCAAGTTGGCTGGAGCGACTGGACATGGTTTCAATCTGCTGAAAAATTTGACGATGCAGAAGTTGCTTGTTTAATTTATCCGAGAAAACTCTATATAGAAATTGGTGATCAGGATGAACTATTTGACTATCAATACGGTATCAAATCATTTGATAAGCTTAAGAAAATGTGTGAATCTGTCGGAACTGAATGGGTAGATTTTAGGGTATTTAGCGGAACTCACGAATTTTGTTTGGATGATGAACCCATACAAAAACTGATAGACGACATAAATAATATAAAATGACGAAGGTGCTACCATGACAAACAAAGAACGACGCGATAAAGGCCTTGCCTATATTGCTGAACCTGCCATCTGGCAGGAGCTGGCAGACTGCCGCAAAAAACTGAAAAAAGCAAGCGAAATTAACCCCTGGGAATATGATAAGCTGGAAAAAGCCATGAAAGAAGTGATTCCAGACTCCGAAAACCTTGTCATCGTCTTCCCCTTTTATTGCGAATACGGCACTCACATCCGCTTAGGAAAAAACTTTTTCGCCAACTATAACTGCACCATGATTGATGTGGCACAAATCACCATCGGGGAGAACTGTATGTTGGGCCCCAATGTTTCCTTATACACCGCCGGTCATCCCATTCACCCGGCAACCCGAAACAGCACTTATGAATACGGCAAACCCATCACCATTGGCGATAATTGCTGGATTGGGGGCAGCACCACCATCGTCCCCGGTATCACCATCGGCAACAACGTGGTGGTTGGAGCCGGCAGCGTAGTGACTCGCGATTTACCTGATAACGTGGTGGCAGTGGGCAATCCCTGCCGTGTCCTGCGACAAATTACCGAGGATGACCGTCGCCTGCTTTTCAAAAAAGAGGAAATTGACGCAGAAGCCTGGGCAGAAATTATGAAAAAACCTTAAAAAAACCTTGCAAAAAGCCAATTTTTGTGGTACAATATTACGTATGATGAATAAAAGCAATGAAAAGGCAAAGTAAAGCCGCCACCACCTCAAAAAGAGAGAATTTCTCACTGGGCTGAAAGGAAATTCGGTTAAGGGTGCGCTCGAAATTTCACCTTGGAGCTGCACAGTTGAAAGCTTTTAGTAGGCTGTGCCGGATTTGCGACCGTTATGCGCCAATTAAGTCGGGTAAAACCGAAAAATAAGGGTGGTACCGCGTACGATTTTATCGTCCGTCCCTTTGTGGGACGGACGTTTTTTTATTTTTTATTTTGTGTATAACTGAAAGGAGAATATATATGAAAAATCAGCTACTTTCTATGAAAGAAAAAGCAGAAAATGCTTTGCAAAATGCAAAAAATCTGCAGGACTTGGAGGATATTCGTGTCAGTTTATTAGGCAAAAAAGGTGAACTCACCGCCATTTTGCGTGGCATGGGTGGTCTTTCTGCCGAAGAACGTCCCGTTATCGGTCAGCTTGCCAACGAAGTCCGCAGCTTCATTGAAGAAAAAATTGAAGCCCAAAAGTCTGTGCTGTTAGCCGCTGAACGCAGCGAAAAATTAAAGGCTGAAACCTTGGACGTAACTATGGGGGGCCGCACACCCATCATCGGCAAAACCCATCCCTTAACCACCGTGTTGGATGAAGTTAAAAACATTTTCGTGGGTATGGGCTTCTCTATTGCCGAAGGTCCCGAAGTTGAATATGACTACTATAACTTCGAAGCTTTAAACATCCCTAAAGACCATCCTGCCCGTGATACACAGGACACTTTCTATATTAACGATAACGTAGTGCTCCGTTCTCAGACCTCTTCGGTGCAGATTCGTGTAATGGAACAGCAAAAGCCTCCCATCCGTGTCATTGCACCGGGTCGCGTTTACCGTAGTGACGCTGTGGATGCTACTCACTCACCCGTTTTCCATCAGATTGAAGGTCTCGTTGTAGATAAAGGCATCACCATGGGCGACTTAAAGGGCACCTTGGAAACCTTTATGAAAACCCTTTACGGTAACGATGCTGTGCTTCGTTTCCGTCCTCACCACTTCCCCTTTACAGAGCCCAGCGCCGAGGTTGACGTTTCTTGCTTTGTTTGCGGCGGTAAAGGTTGCCGTGTTTGTAAAGGTGAAGGCTTTATCGAGCTGTTGGGTGCCGGTATGGTGCATCCCAAAGTGTTGGAGCGTTGCGGCATTGATACCTCTGTTTACAGCGGTTTTGCCTTCGGCTTAGGCTTAGAGCGTATTGTTATGCGTCGTATGAACATTGACGATATGCGTCACTTATACGAAAACGACCTGCGCTTTTTAAACCAGTTTTAAGGCTCGCTGAAAGAAAGGAGAATGAACAATGAAAATACCTATGAGTTGGCTCAATGACTATACAGATGTAAATGGCATCACCCCCTTAGAATATAACCACGCGATGACAATGACAGGCTCTAAAGTTGAGGGCATTGAAAACCCCGGCGAAAACCTTTTAAATGTTGTCACCGGTAAAATTTTAGAAATCACCCAGCATCCCGATGCTGATAAGTTGGTGGTTTGTCAGATTAACGTAGGGGATAAAACCCTGCAGATTGTCACCGGTGCCCCCAATGTTAAAGTGGGTCAGACCGTGCCCGTTGCGTTAGATGGTGCTCTGCTCCCTGACGGCACCAAAATCAAAACCGGCAAGCTTCGTGGTGTTGAATCCGCCGGTATGCTCTGTTCTTATGAAGAACTGGGCATGTCTGAAGCTGATTTCCCCGATGCTGAATACGGCATTTTGATTTTAGACGATGCTCTGCCTGCCGGTATGGACATCCGTGATGTGTTCCATTTAAACGAAAACATTGTTGATTTTGAAATCACCTCCAACCGTCCCGACTGCCTCTCTGTGATTGGTTTAGCCCGTGAAACAGCCGTTACCTTCGGCAAACCCTTCACGGTTAAAGCACCGGAAGTAAAAGGCTGCGGTGGCGATATTAATGACTATGTTTCCATTTCCGTTGAAGATACCGAAGGTTGCCTCCGTTATTGTGGTAAGGTGGCTAAAAACATTAAAATTGGTCCCTCTCCCCAATGGATGCAAAAGCGCCTTAAAGCTTGTGGTATTCGTGCCATTAACAACATTGTGGATATCACCAACTACATTATGTTGGAATACGGTCAGCCTATGCACGCCTTTGACCTACGTGATTTAGAAGGTAGTGCTGTTTGTGTTCGCCGTGCCAAAGCCGGCGAAACCCTGACCACTTTAGACGATGTGGAACGTATTTTAGACGATTCTATGCTCATGATTTGCGACGGTAAAAAGCCTGTTGGCGTAGCCGGCGTTATGGGTGGTCAGAACTCTGAAATTAAGGATGACACCACCACCATTTTATTTGAATCTGCTACCTTTAAGGCACCCCTGGTTCGTAAAACCGCCAGAAAATTAGGTCTTAGAACCGAAAGCTCTTCCCGCTATGAAAAAGGATTAGACCCTGAAAATACCCTGCCGGCAATTCTTCGTGCCTGCGAACTGATTGAAGAGCTGGGCTGTGGTGAAATTGTGGACGGCATCATTGATATTTACGGTCAGAAGGAAGAACCCAACGTAATTCCTTTCGACCCCGAAAAAATCAACAAATTCTTAGGCACCGATATCGACCGCAAGTTTATGGAAGATACCCTTCGTGCTTTAGACTTTGCCGTAAACGAAGATTCTGTCATTCCGCCCTCCTTCCGTAAGGATGTGGAAGGCTTTGCCGATGTAGCAGAGGAAATCTTAAGAATTTACGGCTATGATAAAATCCCCTCAACCTTAATGTGCGGCGAAACCGCTCACAGCGTAAAAACCCCGTCACAGAAGTTAGAGGATAAGGTGAAGGAGCTGCTCTGCGCCTGCAGCATGAACGAAATTGTCACCTTCAGCTTCACCAATCCCAACTATTTTGATAAGCTGTGCCTGGCGGCTGACAGCCCCCTGCGGAACACTGTCACCATCAGCAACCCCTTAGGCGAAGAAAACTCCGTTATGCGTACCACCGCCATCCATTCTATGATGGAAACTGTGGCAAGAAATATTAACTTTAAAAACGATTCTGCCAAACTCTTTGAGCTGGCAACCATTTACCTGCCTACCGAAGAAGGCAAGCTGCCGGAAGAGCGCCGTGTGATTTCCTTAGGTATTTACGGTGCCTGTGATTTCTTCGATTTAAAGGGCATTGTAGAAGCTTTGTTTGACGGTGTGGGTCTTTCTTCTGCACAGTTCCGTCCCGAAACGGAAAATCCCACCTTCCATCCCGGCCGCTGTGCTTCCATTTGTGTGGGGAAAAAGGAAATCGGTATTTTAGGTCAGATTCATCCCGCTGTTTGCGATAACTATGGCGTAGATAAAGAAATTTATGTGGCTCAGATTAACCTGCCCGACATTTTAACCTATGCTAAGAACAATAAAACCTATCAGCCGCTGCCTAAATATCCGGCAGTGAACCGCGACCTGGCGCTCATTGTAGACGACAGCGTACTGGCAGCTGATATTGAAACCGTGATTAAGAAAAAGGCTAAAAAACTGTTCGCCGGCTTAACCTTGTTCGATGTCTATAAGGGCAAACAGGTGCCGGAAAACAAAAAATCTATGGCATATTCCTTAAAATTGCAGTCCATGGAAAAAACCTTGACAGACGTAGAAGTAAACGAAACCGTTCAGGAAGTTCTTTCTGCACTTGAAAAGGAATTGGGTGCTACTTTACGTTAACAATCAAAAGAGGGATTATTATGGAACAAATTATTATTCCCAAACATTTAAGGGGCACGGTTACCGTGCCCCCTTCTAAAAGTCAGGCTCATCGGGCAGTCATTGCCGCTGCTTTGGCAAATGGGCAATCAACTGTTTCTAACCTGGCATGGTCAGATGATATTCAGGCAACCATAGGTGCGATGAAAGCCTTAGGTGCCCACATCATCACAGGTGAAAACAGTTTAACCGTAAGGGGGGCAACTCCGAATACAGAAGATAATACCATCATTGATTGTTGCGAATCCGGCTCCACTCTGCGGTTTTTAATTCCCCTCGCCTGGTGTACCGGCAAACGGGTGACCTTTACAGGAAAAGGTCGGCTCATGCAGCGTCCCTTAACCCCTTATTTCGATATTTGCAAACAAGATAACATCTGTTACACTCAAACAACAGATACTATCACTTTTTCCGGCAAGTTGCAGGGCGGTACCTATTACCTGCCGGGGAACATCAGCTCCCAGTTTATTACCGGTTTACTTTTTGCCCTGCCCCTTTTAAAGCAAGACAGCATTATTGAATTGACCACTAAAGCAGAATCCGTCGGCTATATTGATATGACGTTAGATATTTTGAACCGTTTCGGCGTCAATATCACAAACAAAAATTATGAACGCTTTATCATCCCCGGAAATCAGCACTACACTCCCTGCTCTGTCACCGTAGAAGGCGATTATTCACAGGCGGCATTTTATCTCTGCGCTAATGCTATGGGCAGTCAGATTGATATAAAGGGTTTACATCCCGCTTCCTGTCAGGGTGATAAAGAAATTCTTTCCATCATTGAACAATTTGGCTCCCCGCTAAAGGGCACCACCATCGACGTGAGCCAGATTCCCGATTTAGTGCCTGTCTTGGCAGTCCTGGCTACACAGGCAGAAGGTACAACCAGAATTATCAATGCTGCCCGACTGCGTATAAAGGAAAGCGACCGCTTAGCCACTGTTACAGAGGCGCTCTCCCGCTTCGGCGCACAGATCGAAGAACAAGAGGATGCCCTGATCATCCACGGCAAAACCCCTCTTTCCGGCTGCATCATCGACAGCCACAACGATCACAGAATTGCCATGGCATCCGCCATTGCCGCCACTGTTGCAACAGGCACAGTAACGATTTGCGGCAGCGAATGTGTCAAAAAGTCTTACGGCAAATTCTGGGAAGATTATTCAAGTTTAGCAAAATAGGAGGCGATCACATGGCAAACGTATTTGGCAACTGCATAAAACTTTCGATTTTCGGCGAATCTCATTCAGATGCCATTGGCGTGGTGTTAGACGGTTTGCCGGCAGGTCTTCCTTTAGATATGGATGCCGTTTTAGCCGAAATGGCTCGTCGCGCACCGGGTCAGAATCGGTTTTCCACCCCTCGAAAAGAAGCGGATGCTCCCAAGATTGTCAGCGGTCTCTTTCAGGGCAAAACCACGGGCACACCCCTGTGCGCCTTGATTGAAAATACCAACACCCGTTCCAAAGACTATCAGCCGGAGCTATTGCGCCCCGCCCACGCTGATTATACTGCTTTTATGCGATATCACGGCTTTAGCGACTATCGTGGCGGCGGACATTTTTCCGGCCGACTTACCGCCCCTTTGGTGTTTGCCGGTGCCGTTCTAAAGCCATATTTAGCTGCCCAGGGCATCGAGATTTTTGCCCACATTAAATCCTTAGGCAAGGAAAAAGATGCTGTTTTCAATACGATTTCCCCCGATATAGAGGCTTATCGCAACATTCAAAACCGCGAACTTGCCCTTTTGGATGAAAACCTCATTCCATCCTTTGCAAAAGTCATTGACAACGCCAAAGAAAACAGCGATTCTGTGGGCGGTGTCATTGAAGCATTAATCACCGGCGTGCCTGCCGGCTTAGGCTCACCTTTCTTTGAATCTGTTGAAAGCAGACTCTCTGCTATGCTCTTTTCTGTTCCTGCTGTTAAAGGTGTGGAATTTGGCACCGGCTTTGGCATAACAGAATTATTCGGCAGCCAGGCCAATGATGCTTTTTGCTTAGAAAAGGGTGAAATTAAAACCAAAACCAATCACAACGGCGGTATTAACGGCGGCATTACCAACGGTATGCCCCTTTCCTTCTCCGTTGCTGTAAAACCCACACCGTCTATTGCAAAACCTCAACAAACGGTGAATATCGAAACCCAAACAGAAGAAACCATTGCCATTCACGGACGACACGACCCTTGTATTGTACCCCGTGCAGTTTGCGTTATAGAGGCGGCAGCCACCATCGTAATGGCAGATTTATTATTGGAGGCGAAAACCTATGCTGAACCGGCTACGGAAAGAAATTGACGAAATTGATACCCAACTGCTTGCTCTTTTTGAACGCAGAATGGATGTATCCAAGCAAGTGGGTGCTTATAAAAAAGAACGAAATCTGCCTGTTTTAGTTCCCGAGCGAGAGCAGATGGTCATCAAGAGCAGAATGGAAGCTACAAATAATCCGGCTTATAAGGACTTGGTTGCTGATTTTTTTAACGATGTCATGACCCTTTCTCGCCGTTTGCAACAACAAAATATGCCCGTTGTGCCAAAATCGGTACCGCAAACTGAGATTCTTCGCGCCGGTTATTTAGGACGTCCCGGCAGTTATAGCGAAGAAGCGCTCTATGATTTGTTCCCCAATACAAAGGAGGCCATACCGGCTGATTCTTTTTCTGCTGTGTTAAATCTTCTAACCGAAAACAAAGTGGATGTTTGCGTATTACCGGTAGAAAACACCTCCACAGGCAATATCGAAGACGTAATGGATTTAGTCCACTCTCACGGCTGGTATATCACGGCTGAAACCACCGTCAGCATCCGTCATGCCTTAGCGGCACCAACCGGTGCTGCTTTAGCGGATATTCGCCAAATTTATTCCCATCCTCAAGGCTTTTTACAATGCGCCGATTTTTTAGGCACATTAGAAAACATTGAAAAAATTCCTTTAGCCAGCACGGCAGACAGTGCTTTATCCGTTTCTGAAAGTGGCGATGTAACCAAGGCAGCCATTGTAAGTCCCCGTGGTGCCAAACTCTATGGGTTAACCGTTTTAAAAGAAAACATTCAGTCCGTTAACACCAACACCACCCGCTTTATCGCAGTTTCAAAAAATATGACTGCACCCTCCGAAGCTGATGTGGTGAGTATTGTCTTCACCTTGCCTCACGAGAGCGGTTCTTTGTATGAAGCACTTTCCATCTTTTCAAAAAACAGTTTAAATATTATATACATCCAATCACGACCATATCCCGGTCGACAATTTGAATATCGGTTTTTTGTTGATTTTGCCGGACATGTAGATGATCCCAATGTGCAAAAAACATTAGAAGAACTCCGTGACCATACGGTAGAAATGCGTGTATTAGGATGTTATCCCTCAGCGCGCGAGCATTAAAGGAAGGCAAAACTATGAAAAACATTGTTTTAATCGGTCTTTCCGGCTGTGGTAAAAGCACTGTCGGCATCCAGGTTGCCCATATGCTTCAAATGGAGTTTGTGGATATGGATGACTACATTGAATCAAAAGAAAACAAAACCGTTGGTGACATATTTGCCGAAAAAGGAGAAGCCTATTTTCGCAAATTGGAAACAGATGTTGCCTGTGAGCTTTCTCAAACCGGCAATAAAATCATCGCTACAGGCGGTGGCGTCGTACTAAACCATAAAAATATGGAATATTTACAAACCAACGGCATTATTTTGTTTTTAGACCGTACACCTGAAGCTATTTTGAAAAAAATTAACCTGAAAAAGCGTCCTTTATTAGCTCAGAATCCCAATCGGTTGTATGCAATGGATAAAGAACGCCGTCCTCTATATGAACGGTATGCACAGTTGACGGTGAAAGGCGCCCCAACCGTGGAACAAACTGTTGCAAAAATCATTACGGCTATAAAGCCTTTTATGGAATAATTGTTCATAATCAAACAGCTTGCCTCATACATTAATAAAGAGGTGAGCATATATGATGGGATATATTTGGGGCGGTATGATTGTTATCGCCTTTTTATTTGGTTTTTTAACAGGTGATATTGAATCCGTGGCACAAAGCGCCTTAGACGGGGCTAAAAATGCCGTTGATATGTCCATGGGTCTGTTAGGAATGATGTGTTTCTGGTCCGGTCTTTTAGAAATTGCCAAACAAGCCGGATTGACAGAAAAACTGGCTGTATGTATCCGTCCTTTAACCAAACTTCTTTTTCCAAAATTAAAGGCAGATTCTCCGGCTGTAACAGCTATGGTTATGAATATGACCGCTAATTTTTTAGGTCTTTCCAATGCTGCTACCCCTTTGGGACTTGCAGCTATGGCAGAGCTTGATAAAATCAACCCGCAAAAAGGCCGCGCTTCCGATGAAATGTGTATCTTTGTGGTGATTAACACTGCCTCCATCACCTTAATTCCCACCACTGTGATTACCCTTCGAGCCGCCACCGGATCAGCCGACCCCTTCGGCATCATTGTTCCGGTTTGGATTTGTTCTATCCTGGCATTAACAGTCGGTGTCACTGCCGCTAAACTCCTTGCCGGAAAAACAAGGAGGCGGCTATGATATTAAAATATATTTCTGTAATCATTCTACCCGCTGTATTTATGCTGATTATTATCTACGGCTGGACAAAAAAGGTTGATATTTTCAGTGCATTTTTAATTGGTGCTAAGGACGGTTTAAAGACATTATTCGGCATTTTACCGGCACTTGTTGGACTCATTGCCGCCATTACAATGTTCCGCACCTCCGGTGCCCTGCAATTCATCACCGGGTTACTGTCTCCTATCACAAAACTAATGGGCATTCCGGCAGAAATCATGCCATTGGCACTCCTCCGTCCCGTATCTGGCAGTGGCTCTTTGGCATTGGTGAATGATATATTGACTACCGCCGGTCCCGATTCTATGGTCGGGCGTATTGCCTCTGTAATCATGGGATCAACCGAAACCACCTTTTACACCTTAGCGGTGTATTATGGCTCGGTAAACATCCGCCATTCCCGGCACACGGTTCCTGCTGCCCTATTGGCTGATGTCACAGGCATTATCGCCGGCACCTTTATTTGTCTATTATTTTATCATTAACATAAGGAGTAAACACTATGAGTCAGTTTTATGAAATTTCCCCTGAACAAATTGAAAAAAATCCCTTTACTATGATTGACAAGGAATGGATGCTGATTGGCGCCGAAAAAGACGGAAAAGTCAACGCTATGACTGCTTCCTGGGGTGGTGTCGGTGTTTTGTGGTATAAAAATGTTGCTTTCACGTTTATCCGTCCTCAGCGTTACACCCGTGAATTTGTCGACGCTTCTGACCGTTTTTCTCTTACCTTTTTTGACGAAAGCCACCGTGAAACCTTAGGCTATTTCGGCAAAGTCAGCGGTCGTGATGAAGACAAAATAGCAAAATCCGGCTTAACAGTTGATCACATCGAAGGCACACCTTATTTCAAAGAAGCCAATTTAGTCATCATCTGCAAAAAAATCTACGCCGGTGAAATTAAACCCGAAAACATTATCGTACCGGAATTTGATGAAAAAGTTTATCCGAATAAAGACTACCATAAAGTGTATATTGGTGAAATTGTAAAGGTTTTAACAAAGATTAACTAATAATACCATCTTGTAAGTAAAAGAAGACATTAAAAACCGCCATATATACAAAAAAAGCCGAAGGGTTAAACCCTTCGGCTTTTTAATTTTAAAGTAAAATTACTTTAAGGTTACTTTAGCGCCAACTTCTTCCAGCTTAGCTTTGATAGCTTCAGCATCTTCTTTGCCAACGCCTTCTTTCAGAACCTTCGGAGCGCCGTCTACAGCTTCCTTAGCTTCTTTCAGACCCAGACCGGTGATTTCACGAACAACTTTGATAACCTTAATCTTTTCAGCACCAGCATCAGTCAGTTCTACATCAAAATCGGTCTTTTCTTCAGCTGCAGCAGCAGCGCCAGGAGCAGCAGCACCTACAACTGCTACAGGAGCAGCAGCGCTTACGCCAAATTCTTCTTCGATAGCCTTTACCAGTTCAGATAATTCAATAACGGTGAGACCTTTAATCTCTTCAATTAAAGCAGCAATTTTTTCGCTCATTGTTTTTTCCTCCTAAATATTTTAGTTAATAATTTTTAAATTAAGCAGTTTCTTTCTGTTCTCTAACAGCATCGATAGCTCTTGCCAAACCAGCGATAACAGAATTCAAGCCACCAGCCAGCATAGCATATAAGGTGTCTTTTGAAGGGATTTTAGAAAGTGCAACAACCTCATCAACAGACATTGCCTTACCTTCCAT
>SVJT01000049.1 GCA_015068865.1 Oscillospiraceae bacterium
CGGTCTGTTTAAGGACGGAGACGGCAAGGCGAAGGAATTTTCAGCAGGAGCCATAACCTCAAAAGAATGTATCGTGATTGTTCAGAAAAAGGCGCAGGAGGACGGCAACTTCGAGTATGCGATCAGAGAAGTATTCCCGTTGCCTGATTTAGAAACTTGTGATTTTCTCAATATTGATGCTACAGTTGTTGCGGCTGAAAATGCAGAGAATTATAAAAATCTGGTTCAGTATGTAGGTTATAAAAAGGACTATATCGTTGGACCAACTGAATAAAAGGAATTAACCGATGTCAAAGAAACAACGGAAGAAAAAAAAGAAAAATCAACACCGGAATCAGCAACCAAAGCAGCGAGTGAACCAACAGAATGCAAGAAGTGAACAAGTCTTAACGGTCTCTCAGGAACCGGTGGTGGAGAAGACGGCGGAAACGAAGGATACACATTGCGATGCTCCGCAAAAAATAGCAGAAGCTGTTCCGGCGGCAACCCATAGCCGCCGGAGAGAACTGATTATGTTTTGTGCAGGGGTGTTAGTTGCAGGAATTATCTGTGCTGTTTTGATGATGTATCTGCCTGCAAAAGAAACAACCGGAACTTCAATTGGTGAGGAAACGATTTCAGATTTTCACAAGAAGCTATCGACAGAAGTAGATGCCTTATCTACCGATGGGAAAAAGTTTGTTTTGGATGAGAGCTATTATCGCGAAGAAACCGCGGTGGCATACATAGCGGCAAAGCATAGGGTTGCGGAAGAGAGCATTACATCAGAACAAATCAAGGACACGATAGGGGATTTATTTGTTCAAGTGCCCCTTGAAGACGGGACGCTTTCCTTAGTTCAAAAGGAATGGTGGATATTGTTGGAAGAAAGCGACAATGTGTATCAAATGAATCTGCTCGATTATCGCCTTTTGGGAACGGAACATCCTGTTGTGACGGCAGCGAGTAAAGGAAAGTATATTTCGCAGAACGATCCTGCGTTGCTGTCAATGGAATACGGAACTTCAAATCTGTCAGAGGCAGGTTGCGGACCGATTTGTCTTACTATGGCGATTAATTATGTAACGGATGCAGAAACCGTTCAATTAGAACAGGTCGCTCAATGGGCAATGGAGAATAATATGTATGAAACCAATAAAGGGACAAAATGGTCCTGTATACGGAATTTTCCCCGTACGGTTTCTGTGCAGTGTGAGGAATTGTATATTTCAAGAAAAGAAACGCTTGAAAAGGCTCTTTCAGAAGGGCAGGTTCTCATCACCAGTATGAAAAAAGGGCATTTTACGGAAAACGGACACTTCATTGTTATTCGCGAAATTACAGACGAAGGCGTTTCGGTGTTAGACCCTGCCAGTCTGTATCGAAGCATGAAAAAATGGGATATACAGGATATTCTTGATGAATCGAACCGAACTTTTTGGAGAATTTATCAATAATGTTGGTGAATTATTAATTTTTTAGATAACTCAAGAGAAAAGCCTTTGTAAAGGCGTCGGTTACTGAAATGGTGACAGACTCGTTTTGTATTTTGTTTTTATTGTAAACGGAGAAGAAAACGACAGCGCTTTATACAGAGGCTCCTGTTGTTTTACCGGTAAGAGGATATGCGATGAATAAATTAATATGGCTATTTGAAAATCTTGATAAATACCAATATAATAATGAAACCAGCCGGGCTCTTAAAGAACAGTATGCCCGGTTATTAATCACGGAAGAAACACTGGAAACAGAAGTAATCCGCAATGAAGCGGAGGAAATTTATAATGCTTTTGTTGAGAATTTCTACAATGATATACTGAGTTATCATAATGGGTTATCAGATAAGTCGATTACCTCTGAATGGTTAGATTGTTATTTTTTACAAACCTCTGATGGCTATGTTCCTATTGGTTTCTATAAAGAAATGCGCCCTGCAGAAACTTCAATTATGGTTCAAGATTATATAGAATCCTGCAAAGAGAATGTAAAAAAAGAAAAGAATAAAGTCATTATAAAGTGGCAGGAAAAAATCGGCACTATCTCGGCTTTATATCATAAAATCAAAGACTCAAAATCGCCGTCTGCTGCACGGGGTGCTTTTGGACTGGTGTTGTCTGTCCTGCTGTTGTTTTTATATGTTGCAGTCATTGTTTGGCTTCTTAATAATTCGACATATATAACATTATTTTTAAATCAGTTTCTGCGTTTGGCAGGATTTGGATTGGGGATTGCAGCAGTCATATTTCCGTTGGTTTGCAGCATACAGGAATTAATTTTATTTTCTGAAAAAAAGAAAACAAAGAATTTGCTGGAAAATATTCGCTCTATTGTTCAAAATGTTGAGAAAACAATTACGGAGAATGTTCAGAATCAAGGCGCTGTTTGCGCTGAGGGAGCGCGAAAAGGCAACAATGTTTGTGTCGTTCAACATTCTGTGGTCTCTTTTATGGCATCAGTTAGTCATCGAATGGATAATGCGAACAAGTTTGTTCAAAAAAGTGAAAAAAAGAGGAGAAAAGTAGGTCGTTCTACAGTTGTTTGTTTATTGATTAGTGCGTTTATATTGGGGCTGATGCTTTTATTTTCTTTTGTAAATATAGGGGAAATGTTGGCGTTTGATATGCCCACGGAGACGCAGACAACGGCAGAACCGAGCTTGTCCCCGAAAGCAACAATGACATCGAGTCCCACGGCAACGCCAACGCCGGCTGTTACCGAAACGCCGGTGCCGTCGCCCACACCGAGACTGTTGCCGACAGCATTTTTCGTTTCTGATATTGTTCGTTATACAGGCTTATCCAATGCTTCCGGGCATAGACCGGTTGCATCGCCGGCGTATAATAAACATTTAGACAGTTTGTTTAATTTTGAAATTGATTATCCGTCTCATTTTGTGAGAGTAGAAAACGATAGTTCGTTTGTTAGCCAGTATATGAGCAGTGATGGTGCTGCTTGTTTGAATATCATTGCTGCAGGCAATGGAGGGAATATAAAGCCTTCGGATATTGATGGCTACCTAAAAACCCTTTATTCTGGAGAAGTGAGCTATAATCCGGTGGAAGATACATGGTTTGCGCTTAGTTGCGGTGATGATTCAACAGTTCACTATGCCTATTACAAAGTTTCTGACGGTATCATTAAAGGGTTTGAATTTCATTTTGCAGATCCGATTCATTTAGAGAACTATTCAAAATATATTGATCATATCTACAGTTCATTCAAAAATCTGTCTTAAAATTAACTTGCGAGGGATACGATACAATGGATAATAGAAAATATATTTGGCTATTAAATCATTTACATCAATATACATATTTAACCGAAGAAGCAGTGCATTTAAAAGAAACATTCGGGCGGTTATTAGTAACGGAAAGTACGATTCAGTCCGAAGAACTCTTGGCAACCTTAAACGGGTTATATAATCAATTTGTTGGGCTGTTTTATAATAATATTCTGGGATACAGAAACGGTCTGGAAAACAAGGGTATTGTAAGTGACCAGTTAGATTGCTATTTTATTAATACGGCTGACGGTATGGTCCCCATAGGATTTTATAAAGAAATCCGCCCTGCAGAAACCGTGGGAATGACACAGAAGTATCTGGCTCAGTGTGAAGAGACGATGAATGGTGAAAAAAATCATTTGATTTCACGGTGGCAAAAGGCTTTGAACAAGTTGTCAGAAGACTATAAATCAATCAAAACAGAAAAAAATCCCAATGCGTTAAAAGCAGTTTTAGGATTTGTTATGACCTTCCTGCTGGCAGTAGGATCGCTTTTTTCTGTCATTCTCTTAAATCCTTGGTCTGCCTTATTTGATATGGGTGATTTATATATACTGGAAGAGACGATGGATAACATTCCTGTTTTAACAGGCAGAAGCGGAATCGCACTGATTGTATATATTGCTTTCTGTCTTTTTATGCTTGGGTTTGCAGTGGTTACATTGTTACTCAGCATTAAGGAAATTCGTTTGATAAGCTGTAAACGTTCTACGGAATTATTGTTGCAAAATGCTTTGTCTTATGTGACTGTTGTAGAACGGAGAATTGATAACGACGTTCAGAATCACAGTGCTGATTTAGCTACGGCAGCGCGGCAGGGGAGTAATTTACGGATTATTCAAAATGATACAGCTGCCGAAATTAAAAATATAAACAGAAAAATCAGAACAGCAGCTGATTTTGTTTTGCAAAAACCGAGCAAACGAAATGGTATTCCTTGGGTTATCATTATTGTGTCGATTCTCATTTTTATGATTACAATATTAGGACATCTTCCCTTTATGGCGAAAAGCCAGGATTCTCACGTTAATGATCCGGTACCTACACAAACTCCTGCACAACCAACTGCAGCACCTACGGCAAGCCCCACAGCTACCCCCAGACCAAAAATTTCAACCTATTCGGCTCATAAGGGTGTGCTTACCTGGGAAGAAGCTCAAAGCTCAGCAGAAAGCCAAGGGGGCAACTTGGTTTCAATTAACAGCCAGGAAGAATTTGAAAGAGTATGTAATTTGGCTGCAGAAAACGGAATTTCTGTTTTTTGGATCGGTGCCAAACGAAGTGTATATGAATCATGGGATGAGATACGCTGGTTAGACGGCGAATACATAAGCTTTACCCAATGGTTAGAGGGCGAACCTTCATACGTATCGGAAGATAATGAAGATGAGCTGTATTTGATGGTCTTTAAGGTAAATGACGAATGGTTTTTTAATGATGCAATCAATGATGTATCCGAATATTATTCAGCATTGTTGGGTTACATTGTAGAAATCGAGGAATGATTATGGCAAGATTGAATATTCAGAGAAGAAGAAAAAAAAGTAACTCCGGTTTCGTTTTTTTGATGATTATATTACTCTTGGTTTCGTTTTTTGCCGGCTTTTTTGTAGGAAAAAACAGTGGAAAAGGAAAAACTGACGGCAAAGAAAAAGAAGGAAAAAAATCAGAACAAAAACAAGAGCAAAGTAATCCGAATCAGGCGACCGATGCAGAAGCAGCTGTCGACAAACTGATGTCTGAAATGACCTTGAGTGACAAGGTTTATCAAATGATGTTTGTAACACCTGAAAGCATTACGAAAGTTGGTGCGGTGGTACAGGCCGGAGAAACAACTAAAAATGCAATTGCAGCCTATCCGGTAGGTGGTCTCGTATACTTTGCGAAGAATTTTGAGAGTCGCGAGCAAACTGTTACGATGCTTCAAAATACGCAGTCATATTCAAAAATCCCTCTCTTTATCAGTGTTGACGAAGAGGGAGGAAGAGTGTCAAGATTAGGCAGCAATCAGGCTATGGGTGTTACCAAGCAACCGCCAATGAAGGAAATTGGCGATACAAAGGATGCTCAAAAAGCCTATGCCATCGGTCAAACATTGGGAGAAGAATTAACGGCATTGGGATTTAATACTGATTTTGCACCCATTGCAGATGTATTGCTCCATGCTAATAATACAGAAATCGGAGACCGCTCCTTTGGCAGCAATCCAGAGGAAGTGGCAGTGATGGTGGAGAATATTGTGAAGGGAATGGAAGAAAAGGGGCTATCAGCTACTTTGAAGCATTTTCCCGGTCACGGCAGTACGCAGACAGATTCTCACACCGGTTATTCAGAAAGCCAAAGAACACTGGACGAGTTAAGAAGCTTTGAGTTTTTGCCCTTTATTTCCGGTTTTAATGCCGGTGCTGATATGGTTATGATTTCTCACATGACATTAGTGAATGCAACAGAGGAAAAAGTACCATGCTCCGTATCAAAAGAGGTAATTACAGATTTGCTGAAAACAGAACTGGGTTTTCAGGGGGTTATTTTAACAGATTCTTTCCAGATGAAAGCAATTACTGACCAATATACTTCCGCACAGGCGGCTGTTAAAGCGATTGAAGCCGGTGTGGACATGATTCTTATGCCACAGGATTTAGAAGCGGCTCACAAGGGAATTGTTGATGCAGTCAATGCAGGAACGATTTCCCAGGAGCGGATTGATGAAAGTGTTAAAAAAATATTAATGTTAAAGTTTGAAAAAGGAATGTTGAACTGATTGGATACAAGGAGTTTTAATATGAAACGAATCCTGACGTTTTGTTTATGTATTAGTTTAATTTTAGCCGGTTTAGTAGGATGTCAAAACAAAAAAGCAGAGGAAGTAGAGCCGAAACAACCCTTGTTTTCTGAACTGAATACATCTTATGGAGAACATAATCTTTCTTTTGCGGTTGAAGACTCTGTTTTGACGGTTTCCGGTAAAATTAATGAGAGCGCCTATCAATATTTGATTGTGATTTTAAATGATGAAAACGATCCAAGCAATGTCGTTAAGGTGAAAAATGATGCATTCAGCACGACTGTTTCACTGCCTGAAGATGAAGAGGAAATTGTTGTGGATTTGTATGGCGGGCAGGATGAATACGGTTCCTTTGAAAGTATTATGCTGGATTTTGTAAAGCTGGAAAAAACAAAGGATGGTTGGGCTTTAATCGAATCTCCCGTATATGAACACAATCAGTCCGTATTTAGTGTGGAAAAAGATAAGAGCCAGGCACTCAATGCAACGGAACAGATACAGTCTGATGATGAAGAAATTAAGCTGCTGGCAGAAAGCATTACAGCCGGAATATCAGATGATTACCAAAAAGCAAAAGAAATTCACGATTGGGTGGCAACCAATATTTATTATGATTATGATGCACTGCAAAGCGGACAATATGGCAATATGGATGCAAAAAATGTGCTGGCTACCAAAAAAGGAGTATGTGAAGGGTTTGCCAATTTAATGGCGGCGATGCTTCGCAGTCAGAATGTTCCGTGCCGAATCCAGAATGGTTATGCATTAGGTGTTGGAACGGACAGAGAATGGAACGGAACCAATACGAACAGCACAGAAAGTAATCATGCGTGGAATGAAGTATTTTTAGACGGACGTTGGATTATAATTGATGCAACCTGGGATACCAAAAACAAGTATCAAAATGGAACCTTTACGCAAGGGAATTCTATAGTGGAAACATATTTTGATGCTACATTAGAGTTTTTCTCACTAAGTCACAAGTTGTTAGATTAATTTTTAAAATAAAGCGAAGAGGGAATAAAATGAATTTTTATAAATGCCATTCCGCGAAATTTAAAAACAGTACAGCCTTCTTTATGGGGGAACAGTTTACAGAGGTTGGACCGGATGCGTTTTTGGATACTAATTTTCAATATATAATCTTGTCTCCCAGAGTGTCGGTTATTCGGGATCATGCTTTTGTAGGCGTGAGCAACTGTTCAATTTTTTTGCCGCCCTCTGTTGAAGAAGTGGAAACAAGAGCTTTTGACGATATGGGGATTGGGAATACATTCTATTGTGAAACAGATAGTTTTGTACATAAAACTTTTATAGAATGGGATATTCCGTTTAGTCTTGACATTGATATTTGTTTGCGTGAAGCAAAGGAAATTCAAGCGGCAGAAGAACAGAACAGGCAGGCAGAAAAAACGTTTGAAGCAAAGAAAAAAGAAATCGAGCGTATGCAGGCTGCAGCTGAATCGGAAGCCATCAAAATTAGAATTCAGGCAAAAGAGGAAGCTGATGGGATTATAAAGAATGCCCGTAGCGAAGCCATAAAGCTTTTAAATGATGCAAAAGAAGAAGCTGAAGATATTAAATTTAAGGCAAAAAAAGAAGCAGATGAGATTAAACGGATGGCGGAAGAAAAAGCTAAGCAGCTGGTGGAAAAAGCGACGCAGACAAGCGTGCAACCAGAGCCTAAAAGACCTGCTGTGACGCCGCCTCAGGATCAACCGATTTTTGTTGATGAAGAACGGCGCAGGAGAACTGCAACACCACCCAGAGCACCAAGGCAAAGTACACCGGTTTTTGTTGACGAAGAGCATAGAGTGGGATCGCCAACAGCACCAAAGCCCAGGACAGCACCAACCAGAAGCACGACGGGATGGCAACAGGGTGCATCCAGAGGGATGACGAGTAGGACTCCGATTCCTTCAAGGCAAAAGACACCCAGCGGTGTGATGAGAAATCTGGATGCTTATGATGAAGAATTACAGAAGATGAATAAAAATAAAAGAGGTTAAAGCTTTTATTAAAAGAATTATTAAGATAAGAAAAAGCAAGGAGTTAGTATAATGAAGTTCTTTAAATGTCATTCACAAAAAATGAAAGACGATAAATTAATTTGTCTGCAGGATAAGTTTACAGATATTGGGCCTGATGTTTTTGACGGTTTTGCAGTTGAAAATTTAATTCTGGCAAATACAACCTTGGTGATTAGAGACTATGCTTTTTCCGGTTTGGGAAAATGTAATATTTATCTGCCGAAAAGTATCAGAGAAATTGAGCCTTATGCGTTTGAGAATATTCATGCAGAGACGGTATTTTATTGTGTTCCGGGCAGCTTTGCCGAAAAAACTTGCTTACAGTATGATTTGCAGGTAAACAATGATACAGCCAAACTGTTTGAACTGGTAGAACAGCAGAAAAAAGCAGAGGAAGAAGAAAGGGAAAGGGTGCGTCGTGAGGCCGAAGAAAAGGCGAGACGTGAAGCCGAAGAAAAGGCAAGGCAGGAAGCAGAAGAAAGAGCGAAGCGTGAAGCTGAAGAAAAAGCGAGACGTGAGGCAGAAGAAGCGGAAAGAGCAAAGCGTGAGGCTGAAGAAAAAGCGAGACGTGAGGCTGAAGAAATAGAAAGAGCAAAACGAGAGGCTGAGGAGCAGGCACGTAAAGCAGAAGAAGCAAAAGCTAAGCGTGAAGAAGCTGAACGCGCCAGAAAAGAAGCTGAAAATACGGAAGATGATATGGCGGAACAGGCTCGTAAGGCAGAAGAAGCGAAAGCTAAGCGTGAAGAGGCTGAACGTGCTAAAAAAGAAGCTGACAACACGGATGACGATATGGCAGAACAGGCTCGTAAGGCAGAAGAAGCGAAAGCTAAGCGTGAAGAGGCTGAACGCGCTAAAAAAGAAGCTGAAAACGTGGATGACGATATGGCAGAACAAGCACGAAAAGCTGAAGAAGCAATCGCTAAACGTGAAGCGGCAGAAAAAGCAAAATTAGAGGCAGAAGCTAAAGTAAAAACCGGCGATGCCGTTGGTCAAACGGTGCCGGAGGACAGTATCGCTATTCATATTTTTGATGAGCGTAAAGGTGTTTCCAGCAGAATTGTTAAAGCGGCAGAATTGCCGGAAGCGGTTAAAACAAAAGTTGTAAACCGCGAAATTTGTATGTGCTGTAAATACGTTGACGGAAACGAGGAAACAAGTTTTATTACAAAAGATGAGTTCTTGAAATTATCGGGACAAAATAAGCCAAAAGAAGTTGCGAAAGAACAGAGAGAGGAAAGAAAAGAACCCGTTATAACACCATCGGTGGCAAGTGACGAAGTGTTTGTTAATTGTCCTCATTGCAATAAGTTGGTTCATGACGGAGACAAGTTCTGTATTCATTGCGGAAAACGTATACAAACAAATATTAAATGCAACTCATGTGGTAGCATTAATGATGTATCAGATAATTTCTGTTTCTGCTGTGGTGCAAAATTAAATTAATAGGTTTTAGATAAAGGACTGTTGCAAGCTGTTCGTTTGTGACAGCCCTTTTATTTTAAAGAATATGCTGTTTTGATGTGAAAAGTCATAAATTGACTATATAAGTTTACAAAAAATAATGTAAAATACAAAGTTTTTGTATATTTTAGGTATAAAAAAGCTTTTGTCAACTTATGGTTGCGAAAAAAATCTATTCTGGTTGCTTGCTATTTATTTGTATTTTTGGTATGATTTTAATGTAATTATGATATGATATAATTAGACAATAATACAAGGAGCAGTGGTCAAATATGACGATTGGTGAAAAAATTGCATACCTACGAACAGAAGCAGGCATTTCTCAGGAACAGCTGGCAGAACAGTTATCAGTGTCGAGACAATCGGTCTCTAAGTGGGAAATGGGTCAGGCACTGCCCCAGATTGATAAGGTATTGCTGCTTTGCAGATTGTTTAAAATTTCGGCAGATTATCTGTTACAAGACAATATCAGTCTTTATAAAGATGAAAAAATTGTTATAAAGAATAAATATTTTGGAACAGACGGCTTCAGAGGCGAGGCAAATAAAAACTTAACATCTATGCAGGCCTATCAGGTAGGTCGCTTTTTGGGCTGGTATTTCTCCTCTCCGTTATCCGGCTGCGATAAAGTAGGCTACCGTCCGCGGATTGTGATCGGTAAAGATACAAGACGTTCCAGTTATATGCTGGAATATTCCATTGTGGCAGGGATTACAGCATCCGGCGCCGATGCTTATATGCTTCATGTTACGACCACTCCCAGCGTTTCCTATGTAACTCGTCAGGAGGAATTTGATTGCGGTATTATGATTACGGCCTCTCACAACCCCTATTATGATAACGGCATTAAGGTGATTAACCGTTATGGGGAGAAGCTTGACGATGACACCACAGCCTATATCGAAGCATATCTGGATGGAGATGTAAGTGCGTTTGGAATTAGCGGAACGGATTTACCTTTGGCAAGAAAAGAACGCATTGGCTGTATTGTAGATTATGTATCCGGCAGAAATCGTTATCTTGGGTATTTAATTTCATTGGCTTCTCATTCTTATAAAAACTTAAAAATTGGTTTGGACTGTGCCAACGGTGCGTCTTGGATGATTGCAAAATCAGTATTTGGCGCATTGGGAGCACAAATGGTTGTAGTAGGAGCAGAACCTAACGGTTTAAATGTAAATGAAGATTGCGGTTCCACCCATATTGAAAAGCTTTGTCAGTTGGTGAAGGAACAGCATTTGGATTTGGGTTTTGCTTTTGACGGCGATGCTGACCGTTGTATTGCGGTGGATGAAAACGGCAATGTGATTGATGGCGATCAAATGCTGTATATTTTAGGAAAACGATTAAAGTCCAGAGGAATTTTAAATAATGATACGGTTGTGGCAACCATTATGACAAACAGTGGTTTATTATCAAGCTTGGAGGAAATAGGGATTGCTTGCGAGCAAACCGACGTGGGTGACCGATTTGTATATGAATGTATGCAGCAGAAAGACTATAGCTTAGGTGGAGAACAGTCTGGTCATATTATCTTGAAAAAGTACGCTACAACCGGCGACGGTATTCTCACGGCGATTATGCTGGCAGAGGAAATTTGCGATTCTAAGCTGTCCCTTGCGGAGTTGGCAGAACCAATCCATTTATATCCGCAGTATACTTTGAATATGCGTGTTAAAGATAAAGGGGCAGTATTGGCAGATGAAACTGTTTTAGAAGAAGTGAAGGCAGTGGAAGAGCTGATTAACAAAAAAGGCAGAGTATTGTTGCGGCAAAGCGGAACAGAGCCGGTGATTCGCATTATGATTGAAAGTGAAACAGAAGCCTTGTGCAAGACATATGCCGAGCGAATTGCGAAAAAAGTTACTGAAGGAGGGCATAGTGTTGCATAAGGAAGTATTGGTTAAGGAACTGTTTGATTGTCAAACGCATTATTTACAGAATTGGTTTAACAGTTTTGTTTATCCGTGGGAGATGCTGCCGGATATTAAACAATATGTCCAAACTCTTTTAACAGAGGGAATTGCCGGATATACAAAATTGGCTGATGATGTACTGGTGGGGGAGAATGTGACTATTTATCCCACGGCTGTGATAGAAGGACCGACGATTATCGGGTCAGGTACTGTGGTGCGTCCCGGTGCATTTATCCGTGGTAATGTGATTACGGGTGAAAACTGTGTTATTGGTAATTCAACGGAGCTTAAAAATTGCGTTCTGCTGAATAAGGCACAGGTACCGCATTACAATTATGTGGGTGATTCCATTTTAGGAAACGGAGCACATCTTGGAGCCGGAACGGTTTGTTCCAATTTAAAGGCCGATCAAAAGCCTGTGGTGGTTCGCGGTGATCAAGACTACGAAACCGGTCTGAGAAAGGTCGGTGCTTTTGTGGCAGACGGTGCCGATGTGGGATGCGGTTGTGTTTTAAATCCCGGAACAGTTATTGGCAGAGAAACTTCTGTCTATCCGCTGACGGCTCTTCGTGGTGTTTTTCCCGGTGGATGTATTGTGAAAGATAAAAACCTTGTGGTTGTCAGAAAGAAATAGAAAAAGAGGCTGTAGCATAAGAATTCTTTTGCTACAGCCTCTTTTAAAGAGAGTTCTTATTCTGTTTTATCGGAAACGATTTCTTTTAAAGAGGCGGCGAGTCCTGCCATGCTCTGGATTTCTGAGGGAATAATAATTTTTGTAGCCTTGCCGTCAGCAGCAGCCTGGAAGGCTTCTAAGCTGCGGAGAGCAATAACTTCTTTGGTGGCACCGGCTTCGTTTAACATCCGAATACCTTCAGCAACTGCTTTTTGTACATTTAAAATAGCTTGGGCTTCACCTTCGGCCTCTTGAATTTTAGCTTCGCGTTTGGCAATGGCTCGCAAAATAGCGGCTTCTTTTTCGCCTTCTGCCACCAAAATGGCAGATTTTTTCTCACCTTCCGCACGGAGAATGGCTTCACGACGTTCACGCTCGGCTTTCATCTGGCGCTCCATAGAATCCTGAATCTCACGAGGCGGTAAAATGTTTTTCAGCTCTACGCGGTTGACACGAATGCCCCAGGGATCGGTGGCTTCGTCCAGAATAGAACGCATTTTGGCGTTAACGGTGTCACGGGAGGTTAAGGTCTGGTCTAATTCCAAATCACCAATGATATTACGCAATGTGGTTGCTGTTAAATTTTCAATAGCAGAAAGGGGTCTCACAACGCCGTAAGTATACAGCTTCGGATCAGTAATCTGATAAAACACAACGGTGTCAATTTGCATGGTAACATTATCTTTTGTGATAACCGGCTGGGGTTCAA
>SVJT01000050.1 GCA_015068865.1 Oscillospiraceae bacterium
CTTTATTCATAACATCACCCTTGCACTTAAATTAGAACAAAACTCTTGACATAATTATAGAGTTATGTTATGATTTTAATGCACTTATATAAGTGCATTAAGAGGAAAGTGAGTGAATTTTATGAAAAAAAGATTACAAGGATTTGTTGCTGGGTTTTTGTTTCTTGCATTACTGACAAGTGTTGGCACTTTTGCAAAACAAATCACCGAAAGGGCAGAGTTATTTTATGATAACATAAAGATATATATTGATGGTAATGAAATTGTACCAAAAGATGCTACAGGAAATATAGTAGAACCATTTATTATGAATGGAACAACATATTTGCCCGTTCGTGCAGTGGGAACGGCTTTTGGAAAAAATGTACAATGGGATGCCGCAACGAAAAGCGCATATATTGGAAATGCTGAAATTAAGCCAAGTGGTGCATTTAGCGCAAATGAAGTGTTGAATAATTTAACAGTTACGGCATATACTTGGAAGAACTCTTATTATCATTACCTTGCTTTAGTTGTGAAAAATAATTCAGATATTCATTGCAGACTAAGTGCTAATGTTCAATTCAAGGATGCAAACGGAAATTTGGTTGGTGTTCAAGAAGAAGAGATAATGGCATTTGAAGCAAAACAAGAAGCGTGTTTAGTTTTTGCTAATGATATTGAATTTGCAGATTTTTCTTATGATTTTAATGTATCTCAGCTAAAGTATTATGACTGTGTAACCTCTGCCATTGCGGTAGATGTAATAACCTTACCAGAAAAAGCCATTATTTCAGCAACAAATAACGGTTCTGTTGCTGCGGAATTTTTAGAATATAATATCTTATATTTAAAAAATGGTAAGGTGGTCGACCGCGATTGGGGTTTTCTTACTGATGATGATAGTGAGCTTAAACCGGGGCATAAAGAAACAGAAGAAAGCAGAGTATATGAAGATTATGATGAGGCGAAAGTGTTTTTGTCTGGACGTGCAACTAAATGATTTAGTCTGTTAACTATAAATAAATCCCCAAACGGAATAGTACGTTTGGGGATTTATTTATATTCTTGTTGCCATTCGTTCTACATTTTCAGCTCTGTACTGCTCGAAGCGACCTTCGGCTAATGCCTCGCGGATTTCTGCCATCAGGTTATTGTAGAAATACAAATTATGGAGAACCGCCAGGCGCATGCCCAGCATTTCACCGGCTTTCATCAGGTGACGGACATAGGCTCGACTATGATTCCGGCAGGTGGGGCAGTTGCAATCCGGGTCGATGGGGAGGCTATCGGTTTCATACTTTTTATTCATAATGTTCATCACACCGTGGCGGGTAAACAGATGACCGTGACGGGCGTTTCGTGCAGGAAGCACACAGTCGAAGAAATCGATACCGCGGTAAACCCCTTCAACAATGTTTGCCGGGGTGCCAACGCCCATCAGGTAGCGTGGTTTATTCTCCGGTGCGTGGGGGAGAACCACGTCCAGCACATGGTACATTTCTTCGTGGGTTTCGCCCACCGCTAAGCCACCAATGGCATAGCCCGGTAAATCCAGCTTGGCAATCTCTTGCATATGCGCTATGCGGATATCATCATGAATACCGCCCTGGTTAATGCCGAAGAGTAGCTGATGGGGATTCACGGTGCCTTCTGCTTTGTTTAAAGCATCTAATTTTTCTTTGCAACGCTGGAGCCAACGGGTGGTCATTTGAGAGCTTTCCAGCGTTTCTTTATGGCCGGTTCTGGAATTGATACACTGGTCAAATGCCATGGCAATGGTGGATCCTAAATGAGATTGGATGGTCATGCTTTCCTCCGGTCCCATAAAAATCCGCCGACCGTCAATATGTGAATTAAAGGTAACCCCTTCTTCTTTCACTTTGTTAATAGCAGCAAGGGAAAAAACCTGGAAACCGCCGCTGTCTGTCAGGATGGGACGATCCCAGTTCATAAATTTGTGCAGACCGCCCATCTGATAGACCACATCATCACCGGGACGAAGGTGCAAATGATAGGTATTGGAAAGTGCCACCTGACAGCCAATGTTTTTTAAATCTTCTGCCGACAGAGCACCCTTAATAGCAGCAGCAGTAGCCACATTCATAAACACAGGGGTTTGAATTTCACCGTGGACAGTTGTGAAGGTACCCAAACGGGCTTTGTTTTCGGTGGTTAAAATTTTAAACACAAGTATAGACTCCGTTCTTTAGTTAGTTTTATAAAAGAAAACCGCAGGAGCACATTGGCGCCCCTGCGGTATGTAAGACAACTTAGTCTTTAGCGCTCTCTTCGATAATTTTTTTAGCAATGTGGTCCGGTGCCTGTTCATATCCGCGGAATCCGAAGGTAAAACTACCTCTGCCTTGAGTCATAGAACGCAGGTCAGTTGCAAATTTAGCCATTTCAGCCATGGGAACGTCAGCTGTGATGGTAACAGTACCATCGTCCTGCGGTTCGCTGCCGAGAACACGACCGCGGCGTTTGTTCACATCGCCCATCACGTCGCCCATATTGGCATTGGGTACGTTAACTGTTAATGTACCGATGGGCTCCAATAATACAGGGGAAGCCTGTGCTAAGCCGGCTTTAAAGGCAAGGTTTGCAGCTGTTTTGAAGGCCATTTCCGAAGAGTCAACACTGTGATAAGAACCATCATATAAGGTGGCCTTTAAGCCAACAACAGGGTAGCCTGCCAACACACCGTGAGCCATACTGTCTCGGAGACCTTTTTCAACAGCGGGGAAGAAGTTCTTCGGTACGGCACCGCCAAACACTTTTTCTTCAAAAATCAGATCATCAGTATCTGCCGGTTCGAATTCAATCCAAACGTGACCATACTGACCGTGACCGCCGGACTGCTTTTTATGTTTGCCTTCAGCCTTAACAGCCTTTCGGATGGTTTCACGGTAAGGAACCTTGGGTTCTGCCAATGTAACGTCCACACTGTATTTTGTTTTTAATTTGCTTACAATCACTTCAATATGCTGGTCGCCAATACCGGACAGAACCTGCTGTTTGGTCTCGGCATTGTTTACGAGGACGATGGTTTTATCTTCTTCCATCATCTTCTGCAGACCAGCGCTGATCTTTTCTTCGTCACCCTTTGCCTTGGGCATAATAGCCATGCTGGTAACAGGTGCGGGGAATTCAATATCTTCAAACTTAACAACGTTTGCTTTGTCGCACAATGTATCGCTTGTGGAAGTAATGTTTAACTTAGGTACAGCACCAATATCACCGGCGGTGATCGCATCTACTTCTGTTTGCTTTTTGCCGCACATCATATAAATACGACCGATTTTTTCTTCAGCCTTTTTGCTGGCATTATAAACCGTAGAATCCTTCTTTAAAGTACCACGATACACACGGATGAAGGACAAACGACCAATAAAGGGGTCAGCAATAGTTTTAAAGCACTGTGCAGCCAAGGGACCGGCAGCATCTGCTTCCACTTCAATGGGGTCTCCGTCAGCATCTTCAGCCAGTTTCGGGAAGTGGTCGGGACCGGGCATATATTTAATAATGGCATCCAGCAGGAACTGTGTACCCTGGTTTTTAACGGCGCTTCCGCACATGACGGGAATAATTTCACGTTTGCCTGTGCCTTTCTTTAAGCCTTCGTAAATTTCTTCGGGGGTAAATTCTTCACCTTCGAAATACTTATTCATCAAATCGTCATCGGTTTCAGCAACGGCTTCCAGAATCATATCACGCACGGGTGCAATTTCGTCTTCCATACCTGCCGGAATGGGACCGTCAATTTTTTTATCCCCTTCCCAACGACGGGAGGTCATATCTACAACATTAACGAAACCATCAATCTTTTCGCCGTTTTTAATAGGCACCAGACAAGGTGCAATGCGTTTGCCGAAACGGTCTTTCAGTTCATTTAAAACCTTTTGGTAGTCTGCTTTTTCGTCGTCTAATTTATTAATGAATATAATTAAGGGCATATCCTGATTTTCACAAAGAGCCCATGCTTTTTCAGCACCGACACTTACACCGGACTTTCCGCTGACAACCAAAACAGCACAATCAGCAGCGGCAACAGCTTCAGACTGCTCACCAATGAAATCAAAATATCCCGGAGTATCAATTAAATTAATTTTCCCGTCACGCCATTCTAAAGGCAGAGTAGAAGCACTGACAGAACAAAGACGCTTAATTTCTTCAGGATCATAGTCGCTGACGGTGTTTCCTGCGGCGATATTGCCTAAACGATCAGTGGCACCAGCACAATAAAGCAAAGCTTCACTCAAAGAAGTTTTGCCTGCACGACCGTGCCCTAACAGTACGACATTTCTGTGTTTTGCTACCGGATAGTCTTTCATTCAATTTCCCTCCATGTTCTCATGCAAAAAATAGATGCACATAATAATAATTGTATAAGGATGCTAATTAAAAAATTAACAAGTAATACCTAAAACCAGAGAAGCCGGAACGCCGGCGGGGAAGAGTGTTAAAAGTCCGTATTATGTAATTGTCAAATGGTGTATTATTTACGTTCTTTTTGTATATATACCACCTAATTTTCCTTTTTAATCATTTTATGCAAAAAAATTCAATTTAATTTTTTCTAACAGCAATTTTTTTTGGTTTTCTTTGGGATGCTCCAGCACAAATTCTAAAATTTTCTGCAATAGCTGCCCAATTTCCTTTCCCTTGTAGCCAAGGGCAATCAAATCGTTGCCGCTAATGGCAAGGTCGGCAACAGACAGGGCATCTCCTTCAGCGACAATATTGTGATAAATAGCTTCCACAGCATCGTAATGGGTGAGCCGCTCCGTCAGATAATCAGGATGCTGCCCTTTGGAATCGGCACGCATCAACTGCAAAAGAACGGGAAAAGCTTCTTTTCCGATAACCGAGACAGCCTTACGGACAGAATTTTTTGTGGCAGCCATCCGTCTGTCGTGATAACGAATCAGATGCAAAACCTCTTGTTTGGTTTTATTGTCAATCCGCAGCCGGATTAAAATATCTTCTGCCAAACGGCAACTAACGGCATCGTGACCGATAAAATGGTCAAAACCATCGGCACCTCTTGTTTTTTTTATGGGCTTGCCGATGTCATGAAGCAGTGCTGCTAAACGTAAGGCAGGTTGCCGGGGAGTGTTTTTTAAAACTTCCAGCGTGTGATATCCTACATCAAAACGGTGATATTTAGATTTTTGCGGTGTTTCAAAACAACGGTCAACTTCCGGCAGAATCAGCTTTAAGAGACCGGTTTCGCGCAATGTGAGTATCTGTTCAGGATGGTCAGAAAGCAGAGTTTTTAACAATTCATCCCGAATTCGCTCAGCACTGATGGAACAAATTAGCGGTGCCAGAGTTTTAATGGCGGAAAGAATGTCTTCGCTGATGATAAAGCCGGTTTGGGCTGCAAAACGAATGGCACGAAGCATCCGTAGGGCATCTTCATCAAACCGAACTTTCGAGTCGCCCACACAACGGATTAACTGCTGTTTGATGTCGTTCTGCCCACCAAAGGGGTCAACCAATCCTATCTTAGGATGATAAGCCATGGCGTTCATAGTAAAATCCCGGCGGGATAAATCCTGGGTAATATCGTCGGTAAAGGTTACACTCTCAGGACTTCTGTGGTTTTCGTACACACCGTCTTTACGGAAGGTGGTTACTTCATAACCTGTTTTGCCGATGAGCACCGTAACCGTGCCGTGAGCAATCCCCGTGGGGACTGTTTTGGGAAATAACGCCATCATCTGTTCAGGGGTGGCAGCGGTAGTCATATCCCAATCTGCCGGCGTTTTCCCCCGCAGACTGTCGCGAATGCAACCACCGACAGCAAAGGCAGAAAAACCGGCTTCTGACAATGTATTTAAAATGTGTAAAACGTCTTGTGGTAATTGAATATTCATTGGCCTCTCCTCTTTAAATTTATTATAGTTTTTTTCCCTAAATCTGTCAATACTTCAAGGGAGTTTATAAAAAAGTCTGTCGTTTTTTAACAAAAATAAAAGTCTGATTTTGTATAACTGCATAGCAATGTTTTTTTATCATAAAATATTTAATAAAAAAAGAAGAATTTTTTATAAAAAAACACCAAATTGGCATTGACAGAAAGATAAAAAAAAGGTACAATAAAATGTGTAGTTGTTTATCTTTATATGGTAACTGATTATGACATAAAATTTTAAGAAAAGGGGGTACCGAAAATAGATACGATAATCTACATAATAGTCGCTTTGATTCTAATCGCCCTGGCTTCTTTCATTGCATTCCGTCTGGGCGTTTCCCATAGAAAAAAGGTAGCTGAAGCAGAGTTCGGCAGTGCTGAAGCTGAAGCTAAAGAAATCATACAGCGTGCTAAAAAAGAAGGCGAAAACAAAAAACGTGAATTGCTGTTAGAAGCTAAAGAAGAAAACCATAAGCAACGGCAGGAATTTGACAAAGAAATTAAGGAACGCAGAAGTGACATTTCCAGACAGGAACGTCGCATTCAGCAAAAAGAAGAAAACTTAGACAAGAAAACGGAAGCCATTGAACAAAAAGAAGAGAAGCTTTCTGCTCGTGAAAAAGAGTTAGAACAGCTCAAGGGAGAAATTGAAGAGGTTAAGAAAAAGGAACTGGTTGTTCTTGAACAACTGTCCGGTCTCTCTGTTGAAGAAGCAAAGCAATTCCTTTTAAAGAGTATTGAAAGTGAAGTTCGTCACGAAGCAGCACTCATGGTAAAGGAAATTGAAACACAGGCAAAGGAAAACGCAGAAAAAAGTGCGAAAAACATTATTGCCGGTGCCATTCAGAAGTGTGCGGCTGACCATGTGGCAGAAACAACCGTTAGTGTTGTGAATTTGCCCAACGATGAAATGAAGGGTCGCATCATCGGTCGTGAAGGCCGTAACATCAGAACCTTGGAAACCTTAACCGGTATTGACTTAATTATTGACGATACGCCGGAAGCAGTTATCTTATCCGGCTTTGATCCGGTGAGAAGAGAAATTGCCCGCTTGTCTTTGGAAAAACTCATTGTGGATGGCAGAATTCACCCTGCCCGCATCGAAGAAATGTATGAAAAGGCTAAGAAAGAGGTTGAAGCCGAGATTAAGCAGGAAGGTGAAAATGCCGTGTTTGAAACCGGCGTTCACGGTCTGCATCCCGAAATCGTCCGTCTGTTGGGTAAACTGAAATACAGAACCAGTTACGGACAGAATGTGCTGAAGCATTCCATCGAGGTTTCTCATCTGTCCGGCCTCATTGCAGGCGAACTGGGTGTTGATATCACCATGGCTAAGCGTGCCGGTTTGCTCCACGATTTGGGCAAAGCTGTTGACCACGAAATGGAAGGCTCTCACGTTATGATTGGTGCCGACCTGGCTAAGAAATACAAAGAAAGTCAGGATATCGTTAATGCGATTATGGCTCACCATGGCGATGTGGAAGCTAATACGTTAGTGGCTGTGATTGTACAGGCGGCAGATGCAATTTCTGCAGCTCGTCCCGGTGCACGCCGCGAAAATATTGAGTCCTACATTAAACGTCTTGAAAAATTGGAGGAAATTGCGAACTCCTTTGAAGGTGTTGAACGTTCCTTTGCAATTCAGGCCGGTCGTGAAATCAGAATTATGGTTAAACCTGAGGATGTTAAGGACGATGGTATTACAATGGTTGCCAGAGACATTGTCAAGAGAATTGAGAATGAACTGGAATATCCCGGTCAGATTAAAGTGAATGTTATTCGGGAAACGAGAGCTATTGAATACGCAAAATAATGAGCTTAGAAGGCGACGCTTAATGCGTCGCCTTTTGTATTTTTCAGGAAAATGTGGAACTTTTTTCATAATGATTTCGTCTAACAAAACAGGTTGATAAATCCCAACAAAGAAAGGAGCAATGAAAATGAAAAAAATGTTGTGTTTAGTGTTAAGTATAATGGTGTGTTTTAGCCTATTTCTGCCGGTTTACGGAGCAGAGGCAGAAAGTGCTGAGATTGAAAAACTGATTCTGATTGCCAAAGAAAAACTTTCTATTGATGACAACCTGGTAGAGTTTAGAAATTACTATCTGAGTGAAACGGAAGGTGGCAAGGTTTATAGTCTGTATTGGGAAAGTAAAGAAGAAAATACATACAGAGATATTAGTGTGACCATCGACAAAGATGGAGTTATTATAAATTATTACTATTATGAGAAAAAAAGTCAAGAGCAGCTCTCTTTTGCAAAATATACAAAAGAGGAAGCTCTGGTTGCAGCAAAATCTTTTATAGAAAATATTGACCCTGCCAAATTGACGGAAATAGGTGAGGGTACAGTCAGTCGCAGTTATGACGGAAGCTATACCATTTCTTTTGAAAGAGAACATAACGGTATTCCTGTGGCGAATAACTATCTGCATTTGACGGTAGAAAGTGATACCCTGAAGGTAACAAGCTATTCTGCCGGATGGCAAAAACTCAATTTTGAAGAGGGAACACCCATTTCCTTTGAGGAGGCAAAAAAAGCCTTTGCAGAAAAAATGAGTTACGAGCTGTTTTATCAGGTAACAAGCAAGGATTACGAAAATGTTGCTCATTTGATTTATCGTAACCGTTTTGATGAGGGTGTGATGATTGATGCCATCACTGGTGAAACAGTTACTTTTGACCAAATGTACGAACAAGCGCGAAATGAAAAAGCGATGCTGGCAGAGGATGCAGTTGGTGCCGGTGGCGGTTCCTCAGTAAGACTTTCGGCGATAGAACAGGAATTGGTAGAGAAAGTGTCTCAAATGCTTTCCAAAGAAAAAGCCGATTCCATTGCTAGAAAGGTAACAGAATTTGGTATTGATCAAAATTTCAAACTGGAAAATTATAGTGTATCGAGACAACAGACAGGGGAATATGTTATATCCTTAGCATATTACAAGGAAAGTAAGGAAAAAGACGGGGAAATAGCCTATAAATATGTAACCATCTTGGCAAATAGCGGTCAGATTGTCGGCTATTCCTCCGGTCGGTATATACCCTATGATAAAAATCAGCCTGAAAAACCGGATATGCCGGCTGAAACTTTGCAGAAAAATGCCAAGAACTTTTTAGAGAAATATTATAGTGAAGAATTCGCCCAAATGGCGGAAAAAGAATTTTTCAACGAACGAAAGGGCTGTTTTGAATATCAGCGGCTGGTTGATGACATCCGCGTATATAATCATGGTGCCAGCCTGCGTTTTGATGTGAAAACCGGCGAACTGACCTCGTTTAATCTGCAATGGACAGAGGTTGATTTCCCGTCTGTAGAAACGGCGAAGAGTAGGGATGAAGCTAACGAAAAAGCAATGGAGCTTGGTGGTTATGTTTTGCGTTATGTGCCGGTACCTGACGGGGACAAAAACATAACAGCGCAGTTGGTATATTCTTTGGAGGAGCGGGTAATTCTGTCGGCAGAAAGCTTAGAAAAACTGGATTACCGTCTGCGACCTGCAGCAGAGAAGAAAGTGCCTGAATATACCGATATTGCCGGACACTACGCAGAAGAAAAAATTAAAAAATTGTTGGAAAATGAGATTTATCTAAAAACAGATGAAGGCGGATTGTTGCGCCCCGAAGCGTCAATTACTCAGCTTGATTTTTTCCTGCTTTTAGATGCTGTTATATGGAAACGGGGCTATGCATCTGATACAGAGTCAATGTACCGGAACCTGGTACAGCAGGGTTATGTAACCCAGGAAGAAGTGGAGCCCGATGCAACTGTCAGCCGTATAGACGGCATTGCCTATCTGCTTCGTGCTTTGGGATATGGTGAGTTTGTAAAAATTCCCGGTATTTTCCGTTGCCCCTTCTCGGACGTAAAAGCAGAAGATGAAGGTGTAGCTGCCGTTGCCGGCGGTTTGAAACTTGTTAGCGGCGATAATGGGCTCTTTTATCCTGAACGTGCAATGAAAAGAGCAGAAGCGTTGATTATTATCTATAATTATATGGCACGGTAATCAGATTTTTTGCTCGTCAGCTTTACAATTTGCATAAAACAAGTCTTCGAAACTTCGGTTGGGTTATAGGTTTTGAGGGCTTGTTTTTTTATTTCTAATACATAAGGAAGAAATATTGTATAATCAAAAAAATTATGTTATAATATAAACATTGAATGTTTTATAAAGGAGAGAATCTGTATGTACATTACAAATGATATTAAGTATATAGGCGTGAACGACCATGCTATTGACCTGTTTGAAGGTCAATATATTGTTCCTAATGGCATTTCGTATAATTCTTATGTGATAACAGACGAAAAAATTGCCATTATGGATACAGTAGATGCGGCATTTACCCATGAATGGCTGGATAACATTCAGAATACTTTGGGCAATAGACAGCCTGACTACCTGATTGTTCAGCATATGGAGCCGGACCATTCCGCCAATATTTTAAATTTTGTAAAAACCTATCCCAATGCTAAAATTGTTTCTTCTGCCAAAGCCTTTGTGATGATTAAGAACTTTTTCGGTGATGATTTTGCTGATAAGCAAGTGGTTGTTGGTGAAGGGGATACGCTTTCCTTGGGTAAGCACAACCTGACCTTTGTAACGGCTCCTATGGTTCATTGGCCGGAAGTGATTGTGACCTATGACAGTACGGATAAGGTGCTGTTTTCTGCTGACGGTTTCGGTAAGTTCGGTGCTTTAGATGTAGAAGAAGACTGGGCTTGTGAAGCCAGACGTTATTACATCGGCATTGTTGGTAAATACGGGGCACAGGTGCAGAATCTTCTCAAAAAAGCAGCCGGTCTTGACATCTCTATGATTTGTCCTCTGCACGGTCCTGTTCTGAAAGAAAATTTAGGTTATTATCTGAATCTTTATAACATCTGGTCAAGTTATCAGCCGGAGGAGGAAGGCATTATGATTGCCTATACCTCTGTGTACGGCAATACCAAAAAAGCCGTACTGCAGTTAGAAGAAAAACTGAAGGCTAAAGGTTGCCCCAAGGTGGTTGTGAATGACCTGGCAAGATGCGATATGGCAGAAGCGGTTGAAGATGCTTTCCGTTACAGCAAAATTGTTCTGGCGACTACTACCTATAATGCAGAAATTTTCCCCTTTATGCGGGAATTTATCAACCATTTAACGGAACGTAATTTCAGTAATCGTACGGTGGCCTTTATTGAAAACGGAAGCTGGGCACCTATGGCGGTTAAGGTGATGAAAGAGGCTTTTGCAAAATCCAAAAACCTGACTTTTGCTGAAAATGAAGTGCGAATTCTTTCGGCATTGAATGAAGAAAGCTCCAAACAGCTGGAAGCCTTAGCAGAAGAGCTCTGCAGTGATTATCTGGCACAGCAGGATGCTACAGCGAATAAAAATGATTTAAATGCCTTGTTTAATATTGGTTACGGTTTATATGTGGTAACCTCCAATGACGGCAAAAAAGATAACGGTTTGATTGTAAACACCGTTACCCAGGTGACCAATACACCCAACCGTATTGCAGTGACCATTAACAAAGAAAACTATTCTCATCACGTGATTAAGCAGTCCGGCAAGATGAACATTAACTGCTTGTCCACCGATGCGCCATTTTCTGTTTTTGAAAAGTTTGGTTTTCAGAGTGGCAGAAATGTGGATAAGTTTGCTGAGTGCACCCCCTTGCGCTCAGATAACGGATTGATTTTCCTGCCCCGTTACATCAACTCCTTTATGTCCTTAAAAGTGGAGGATTATGTGGATTTAGGTACTCACGGAATGTTTATTTGCTCAGTAACCGAGGCAAGAGTGATTACCCAAACCGAAACCATGACCTATACCTATTATCAGAACAATGTAAAGCCCAAGCCGGAAACAGACGGTAAAAAAGGCTTTGTTTGCAAAATTTGCGGTTATGTGTATGAGGGCGATAAGCTGCCTGAAGATTACGTTTGTCCGTTGTGTAAGCACGGAGCCTCTGACTTTGAGGAAATCTAACTGTAAGCATGTTTTTGAAAGAAGCGTGAAGCATTTATGACGTTAGTATTATTGACAGCCTTGGGTGTGGGCGGCGCGACCGTTATTGGTTCGTTGGTTGGCTTTATATTCAAAAAAATGTCCCATCGCTTTTCAGACATTGTCCTTTCCTTTGCCGCAGGTGTTATGTTAGCGGCGGCGGTGCTGGGCTTGGTGATTCCCTCCCTTGAATATGGAGGGAAATATGGCTTAATCATTACGGTGGCAGGCATTTTTGTCGGTGCAGTTTGTTTGAACTTTATTGATAAATTGGTACCCCATTTGCATAAACTGATGGGTACGGATACAGAAAGTCACGACAATGCTGGTTTAAGCAAGGTGCTTTTGTTTGTGCTGGCCATTGCCATACACAATTTTCCGGAAGGTATTGCGGCCGGTGTGGGCTTCGGTTCAGGGAACGATGCGCAGGCTTTGATGATTGCCGGCGGTATTGCGCTGCAGAATATTCCGGAGGGTATGGTGATTATTGCGCCGATGCTCTCCACAGGAGTTTCTCCTAAGAAAACATTCGTCTGTGCTATGCTGACGGGTGTGGTGGAAGTGGTGGGCACACTGCTTGGTTATTTTGCTGTTAGCCTGTCTTCGGCCATTCTGCCCTTTGCCCTGGCTTTTGCCGGTGGCACGATGCTCTATGTCATCAGTGATGAAATGAT
>SVJT01000051.1 GCA_015068865.1 Oscillospiraceae bacterium
CATTTGTCACTGATGGCACCCAATGCCCCCAACTCACTCTGGACAATTAATCCAACCTCATCAGCTGCCTCAAAATATTCAGGAACCGGCATATAGGATTGACAACGCACAAAATTGTAACCGTAATCACGCAAGTTCTTAAGATTTCTGCGCCATTCATTAATATCCGTACCGGGAGAAACCGTATTGGGGCTTGTTGCAAAGTCGCCGGAGCCACGCATATAGTATGGCTCATTATTGATGATAAACTGTCTGCATTTTGTGGAAATATCAATAAAACCAAACCGTTTAATGCAGGCATCACATATAGTATCTCCGTCTTTGAGTACTGCCTCCATACAATACAAAAAGGGCGTATCGGGACTCCATGATTTGTGTTCTGCCAATATGATGTCAAAGTTATTTTCTGAATTGCCTTCTACATCATATATTTTTTCAAAAACTATTTTGCCTGTTGCATATTCTTTGATGGCAATCGCCAGTTTTTGGGAGGTATCACTAAGCGCAGTAAAAGAAACATCAATTTTTCCGGTTTCATTATATGGCTTTATAAGCAGTTCGCTGATAGTTGCTTTTTTAACTCTTTTCAGTTCTACACCGCGATATATACCGCTCCAGGCTCCGAGACAATTATAACCCATAGCAAACAGGCGGTCTTTTTCACTGACGCGGACAACAATCATATTGTCGCCTGTTTTAACCAGAGACGTTACATCAAAGCCAAAAGAAATGAAAGGGTTATTGTTTTCGCCAAGAAATTCGCCGTTCAGCCACACCTCTGCTGTCGGGCTGATACCGCCAAAATTGAGCCATAGCCGTTCTCCTTCTTTTACAGCTTCTGCCCTAAAACTTTTGCTATACCATAACGTTCCTCTGTAATCAGACTTGAATACTCTTAAATATTCGCTGACTTCACCAATATACGTTTTTTCTGAAGGACCGAAATCCTCTGCCTGCAGACATCCGGGGACGGTGCTTTTGAAAATAAACGTATGACCGTTTTCATACCATTTCTCCGCCACACCAACATTTTCTTTATCCAGGCGAGTACCCCATTTGCCATCGAGTGTATCAATTTGTTCCAGTTCGTGACGCAAAACAGGATTAACCGAAACCGGCGACATTTTCTCAACCATAATATGTTCCTCCATTTTTATGTACAATACACTTTTTTTCATACTGTATAACAATTATAGCAAAAAATTTTTATGATAAAATGTATAATTCTGCTTCATTTTTGTAAAATTATGCACACGGCTTAAAATCGCTTGCAAAAGCGGTACCAATTTATGTTATAATGTATATGTATCTGATATTTTCACCAAATAAAAAGGGGGTCAGCATTATGTTCCGGGCATTTATAATCGATGATGATATTTTTGCCGTTGATGCGGTCTATATGATGTTCCCCTGGGAAGAACTGAATGTCAGTCAGATTGAGAAAATTTACTCTACCCAAAACATTGTAGAAAGAATCGTGACTGAAAAACCCCATATTGTCTTTATCGACATTGAAATTTATGATGTTTCAGGGCTTGATATTATCAGAAAATGCCGTGAACAGCATTCTGAATCCCTGTTTATCATCATCAGCGGTCACGATAATTTTAAATATGCACGGGAAGCTGTTAACTTAAATGTACTGTATTATCTTTTAAAGCCACTGGATGCTGCCGATATTGTCACCGTTACAAAAAAACTGAAAAACGCTTTATCCCAACAGCTCTTGAGTGAAAATTTAACCCCCGTCGCATCCGGCACTGCTTTTTCCAATTGGTTAGCTCAATACCTTGAAGCCGATGAAACTTACCGTTTAATTCTTGGGGAAATGACCGCCGAGGAAAGAGTTGGATTTGAAAACTTTCTTGGAAGTTCCTTGTGCGCCTGCCAACAAATAGGTTCTAAACGATATGTTTTCGTCGTTGCAGAAAACCTTCTTCCCGCAGACAAGCATTTGCTTTTCGATTTCGTATCCCAAAACAGCCTTGTGTTAGGTGCAAGCAATGCCTTTAAAGGAAACAATCAAATTGCTGAACATTTCAGACAGGCAACTCTGTTATCATACAGCTATTTTATATACCAAAAGTATGAAATCGCCTTCCCTAATACCATCAATCAGGGAAAAATCCGCCAAATCATAGATAAATTGCTGACTTTTTTGGAAGAACAAAATGTAAATGAAATTAAATCCATCTTATCCGCATTACCGGAACTGTTTGTCACCGAGCGTTACACCATAGAACAGGCTGCCCTTGTTTATAATACGATTATTGGAAGAATCAACCTGATTTATACCGATTTAGGGCACAGCACAACGCTTGCCCAAATGAATGAAGATGATTTATTCATTTATTTTCAGACGTTTCAGAATCTTTGCAATGCACTTTGGGATTATTTTTGTGTTTCTCTGGATACCGATTCCCCCGATGCCGAGCACGAATCTGTCAAAGACTCACAAAATCTTTGGCTTGACATCAGCCGTTTTATTGAAGACAATTATGTAGAAAAATTACGGGTTCAGGATATATGCAATCACTTTTTCATCAGTCAGCGTTCTTTCTTCAAAGTGTTTAAAAGCAATACAACGGAAACCTTTGTAGAATATCTTACCCGTATACGCATCGAAAAATCAAAAGAACTACTGCTCAACACGCAGAAAACCCTTCCTGAAATTGCAGACGCTGTCGGCATTGGCGATTATTATTACTTTAATAAAATTTTCAAAAAAGTAACCGGAACAACGCCGCTTAAATTCAGGAAGCAAGGGGGCACGATACATGTTTAAGCATATGAAAATCAAATCTCAGGTTATCGCTGTTATTGCATTGATTTTAAGCATTGTTATCTCCCTGCAGATATTTTTATATCTTTTACTTCAATCACAAAATAAAAAAAGCATCACCACAATTTATAATTCCATATCGGATAATGTCGAGACCCAGATTAACGGTCTTCACTACGATATTGCAGAAATTTGTTCTCTTCTTTCCACCCATTCCAATATGCAGGATTTTATATTCAAATTTTCAGAACCTGAAAGGGTTCGCAGCATCAACAGAATCAACGAAATTATCAACGATTACCGTGCACGTAATCAAAACATTGCCTGCCTGGCTATCGCAAAAGATTATAAATTTTTCTTATCCTCAGAATCAGATAATTTTTATCTTGAACTTAATACCCTGATTAAGAAGTATCTCAATCCTTCCAACACCCAAAAAATGTTTGTTCCTTCTTTTAAAGCGGACGATAAAATTTATTTCGCATATATTCTGCCCGTTTATCCTACCGACGTTAACTATGCCACCTCTGAACATAAGGGAAATTACATAATTTGTATATACGAGATGAAAAGCGTCGGCTATACACCTTATTCCTTTATTGACGGCGATAAAATCAATATGGTTATAACCGATAGCAACAATACTGTTCTTTTATCTTCTGATGTTTCCCAACACGGACAGCCACTTTCAGATTCCGCTATCAAGAAGAATTATTTCTCAAAAACATTTTCTCTGTCGGAACCGGATTGGAATGTGACTGTTTTCGCACCTTTAGAAGATGTTATGAGCCTTTCAAACATCTCCCGTTTATTTGTTATTTTAATGGTTTTCTTTAATATCATAATGCTTTTATTACTGCTAAAGCTTTTAAACGGTGTTTTTGTTGACCGCTTACTTATGCTGAAAAAATCCATTACCAATATCCCCGATGACTTCACAAATCACCAGATTGCTTACAAACATCAAGACGAGTTTTCCGAAATCGTAGATGTTATTAATCAATTTACCCATAAAATCGGTTCATTGAACAAAGAAAAATTAGATACACTCGATAAACTGTATAATGCTGAACTTTTGCAAAAAGAAACCCAGATTCTATATCTATACGGACAAATGTCTCCTCACTTTTTATACAACTCTATGTTTTGCATACAAGGAATGGCATTAAAGCACAACGCTACCGATATTGTTGAAGTAACCTCTTCCCTTTCTAAGGTTTTTCGGTATTTTTCAAATAACCTGAGTGTTTCAACTATACAGAAAGATATTTCTTTTGCTGTTGAATACTTTAAAATTTTAAATATGCGAAGACAATCACCCGTTGATATTCATATAAATATTGATGAATCCTTAGAAAACGTCCGTTGTCTTAAAATGATTTATCAGCCCATATTGGAAAATGTTTTAAAACACGCTTTTTCACCGGACGATTCCGGCTTAGTTACCATTTCTTCCGTTCCGGATGATGAATTTGCCATTATTGAAATCACTGATAACGGTAAAGGATTTG
This sequence comes from Oscillospiraceae bacterium, assembly GCA_015068865.1. GTDB lineage: Bacteria > Bacillota > Clostridia > UBA1381 > UBA9506 > UMGS755. Next base: position 4,294 of record SVJT01000051.1, read on the forward strand.
ATCCCGCTGTTTTAGAAAGCCTGATCCGGGAAATGGAAAACAACAACCTGAAAGATATTCAGAACTCCAATCATGTGGGACTAATTAATGTGCATATGAGACTTAAACTGCATTACGGCGAAACATGCGGACTCCGTATTTCCTCCACCCCCGGCATAGGAACAACTGTCAGGGTTTTGATTGAAAAAGATTCTAAGAAACTGGAAACCTTTTCTTTTGAAAATGCTTAAAACCAAATGAGGCGAAGACTATGAAATATACGGATAAACTATTTGCGTATGATAATTTATTCCCAACAGAACAAATGAAAATTGACGTAGGAGAGCTTTTCCAGGTCTCTGAATTGTCTTTAGTGCCCGGCGGTGAAATTAGTCTGCACCATCAACAATGCGATGAGATCACCTTTGCCATTTCGGGCAGTGCACAGTTTTATTCAGATAACATCTGTAACACCGTTACAGCTAATCAACTGCATTTTATCCGCAAAGGGTTTACTCACAGAATTGTGGCCTCCTCCAACGAGAATTTCCGTTTTGTTTGCATCGGGTTAAATCCAAATCGCCAAAATGCTGCTGTAAAGGCCCTATATGCCGCACTGGCTTCACAACCCTATATGATTACAACTGATAATGGTACGGTTAAAAATCTTTCTGAATTCTTAATCAGAGAATTTTATAACCAGGACGAATACAGCAAGGATATGATTAATCAGTACATCTCTCAAATTCTGATTACAATGACCAGAATTTTATATAATAAAACCTATGATTACCGTAAAAACAGCACCGAGAGAACCGCAAATTTCGCTATGTATAAACTCCTGCGTTTTATCGATAGAGAATATCTCCAGATTTCCTCTATCAAATCCATTGCAAAAACCCTGTCCTACAGCGAATATTACTTATCTCACTTATTCAAAGAAAAAATGGGGATGACCATTAAAGAATATCTCACCAAAAAGAAAATTGCCTATGCCACTGAGCTATTAAGAAATACCGAACTGACAATAGAAGAAATTTCCGATCAGTTACTGTTTTCTTCTGCCCACGCTTTCCGGCGTTCCTTTAAACAATACACTTTAGCAACGCCAAGTGAATACAAAAAGAAAGCAAATCGCAATTTTTGTACCCCATAACCACAACTTTTGATATTGTCGTACAGCAGGCGTTTTGATATATTGTACACATAAATATTAATTTTAGGAGGACAACAAAATGAAAATCGGTATTATTGGTTGCGGTACCATCGCAAACAACGCACACATTCCCTCTTACATAAACAACGAGAAGGCAGAAATTAAATACTTCTGCGATATTCTTCCCGAGCGGGCAGAAGCTGCTGTCAAAAAGTACGGTTTTGGCGTCGCTGTTACAGATTACAAAGAGGTTTTAGCTGACCCTGAAGTGGTTGCTGTTTCTGTTTGTACACCAAACAAAATGCACTCTGAGATCACCATTGCAGCCTTAAAAGCAGGCAAACACGTTTTATGCGAAAAGCCGGCTGCCCATAAGTATGAAGAAGCATTGGCAATGCAGAAAGCACAGCACGAAACCGGCAAAATTTTAAACATCGGTGTTTGTAACCGTTTCAACGCCGGCGTTAACAAATTAAAAGAATTAATCGACCAGGGTGAACTGGGCGAAGTATATCAGGTGTATGCAAGTTTCAGAAGCCATCGTAACATCCCCGGTTTGGGCGGCGCTTTCACCACGAAAGAAATCGCCGGCGGCGGTGTTATGATTGACTGGGGTGTACATTTCTTTGATATTGTTATGTATGCCTGCGGCGATCCGAACCCCCTGACGGCTACCGGTGAAGCTTTCTCCAAATTAGGTTCCCCCATTGAAGACTATGTTTACACCACAATGTGGGCCGGTCCGCCGGTTAAAGACGGTATTTATGACGTTGAAGAAGGCATTACAGGTATGGTGAGAACCGACGGTCCCATTATTACCTTTAACGGTGCCTGGGCACAAAATATTGACGTGCCGGAAATGTACATTGATTTCATCGGTACAAAAGGCGGCATCCGTCTGCAGTATGGCAGCGATTTCACCCTCTATTCCACCAAAAACGGTATGCTGACAACAACGACTTATAAATTCAACGCACCGGATATGTATCAGAACGAAATTAACTGCTTTATTGACTGTATTGAAAGCGGCGAAAAACTGTCTTCACATATCGACACCAACATCATCACTGCAAAAATGATGGATGCCATCTACCGTTCTGCTGAAGAACACAGGGAGGTAATCTTATGAAAACAATAGGTTTTATTGATTACTATCTCGATGAATGGCATGCTAATAATTATCCCCGTATTATCAATGAACGCACAAACGGTGAGTTTCAGGTTCGTTATGCCTATGCTAAAATCGACTCTCCCATTGGCGGTATTACCAATAAAGAATGGTCCGAAAAACATGGCATCACACTGCTGGATTCCATCGAAGCTGTTGTGGAAAAGAGCGATATGCTGATTGTTCTTTCTCCCGACAATCCGGAAATGCACGAGGAGCTGACCCATTTGCCCCTGCAATCCGGCAAGCTGGTATATGTGGATAAAACTTTTGCGCCGGATAAAGAAACGGCTTTACGTATTTTTGAAAACGCAGACAAACACGGTACCACCTGTTTCTCCAGTTCTGCGCTTCGTTTTGTAACAGAGTTTAAGGATGTAAACAAAGAAGACATTTTCAAAATTTATTCTGAAGGTCCGGGTAGTTATGATATGTATTCCATCCATCAGATTGAGCCGGTTGTTATGCTGATGAACTGCCGTGCTAAGCGTGTGATGGGCTTGGGCGATGTTGCCCATCCCTCTATGATTATTGAATTTGAAGACGGTCGCTTTGCACAGATTCATCAGTGTCGTACCTCTGAGTTTAAAATGACCCTGGCGGACAAAGACAACAACCCCACAGACTATCCCATTACCTCTGACTATTTCGGCTTATTTATGGATGCTTTAATCGACTTCTTCAAAACCGGAAAAATCCCTGTTTCTCACGAACAGACTGTTGATGTCATTGCCATCCGCGAAGCAGGATATAAAGCACTGGAGCAGCCTTTTAAATGGATTGAACTTTAAGGAGCCGATGACTCTATGAACGAAAATGCAATAGAAATCAACCGGGAAAGCATTGAGCATTGGCGCGACCAAAAATTCGGTATGTTCATACACTGGGGGCTTTATTCCCTGCAGGGTGACGGCGCCTGGTCTATGTGGGTGAATCAAACAGATAAAGACCAGTATAAAAAACTGGCTGACCAATTTACGGCAGAGAATTTTCACGCTGATGATTGGGCGACGTTAGCAAAAGAAGCCGGCATGAACTATATGGTCTTAACCGCAAAGCATCACGAGGGATTCTCTCTTTGGGATTCTAAATCTTGTCTTGATGACTTTACTTCTGTGCATTCTGCCGCAAAACGGGATATCGTGAAAGAATACACCGATGCCTGCCGAAAGGCAGGACTGATGGTGGGACTGTACTATTCCCCCCTCGACTGGCGGTTTCCGGGCTTTTTTCTGCCCAGACTGTTTAAAGAAAGTGCTACCGCTTTAGTCAAACAAGCCTATGAACAAACAAAGGAACTTGTGACCCATTACGGTAAAATTGATATTTTGTGGTTTGACGGTGGAGAAAATTATTGGGTTGCCCACGGACTTAATGTTTTGAAAGGCAAAGTCCCTGAGGATTTTAAAAGCAATCCTGCCTATCCGGATTTCTGGAAAGCAGATAAAATTGATCAAATGGTCAGAACTTTGCAAAAAGGCATTATCTGCAATGACCGTTTGGGAGATAAACAATTCGGGGATTATTTCTGTCCCGAAAAGAAAATTGGTGCTTTTAATATCAATCACGCATGGGAAACCTGCGATACCCTTGCCGGTGATTGGGGCTATACTCCCAACTGCAAAACCCGTTCACTGAGAAGCTGCATTCAGTTATTGGTTAATGTTGTTGTGGCAGGCGGTAATCTGCTTTTAAACGTTGGACCCAGACCGGATGGCAGCATTGAGCCTGAACAGGCAGAACGCCTGAAAGAAATCGGCGAATGGCTGAAACAATACGGCGAAAGTATTTATAAAACAAGAGGCGGTCCCATTAAGTGTGAGGATTGGGGCGGAACAACAAACATCGGTAACACGATGTTTGTCCATGTTTGCGAATGGACAGAAAACGAAATCATCATCCCCGATGTCGGCAATCCGGAAATTTGTTGTATCACCGGTGCCGAACCGCTGATAAGAAAAGAAAACGGAAAGATTTATCTTTCTGTGGATAACCATGCAAAACAGGAAATGGATACCATCTTTAAGCTGACTTATACTGAAAAAGTAACCGATATTTTTAAAGATGTTATTGATTACCAAAGCCTTTCCGACAAAAAGAAAGACTTTACCTGTTCTGTCAATCTCGGATAATTTCATTTGGAGGACTTTATGCAATCGACACCCTCAATAAAACAATATAACATTGCACTGATTGGCTGTGGCAATATGGGCGCAGCACATCTTGACAATATTTACACCAAAGATAACGTCGCCATTCACTGTGTCTGTGATACAGACTATGAACGTGCCCAAGCCTTTGCGCGTAAATATCACGCAAAGGCGTACGAAACAGACTATAAAAAGGTCATTGCAATGCCGGAGGTAGATATTGTTATTATCGCTACCTATCCCTCTTCTCACCTTGATATTGTAAAGGAATGTATCAAGCACGGAAAGCATATTTTGTGCGAAAAACCCATTGCACAGGATTTAAAAACAGGGCAGGAAATTGTGAAGCTGATTCAGGACCATCCGGAGTGCAAGGTGTTGGTCGGTTATATTTTAAGGCATAACAAAACCTATCAGCACGTTGCCCGAATGATACAGGAAGGTGCCATCGGCAAACCCATCGTTATGCGTATGTCGCAAAACCATCACACCATGGATTGGGGCAAATATTTAAATTTGATTAATGAAACCTCTCCCATTGTAGATTGCGGCGTTCATTATCTTGATGTTATGCGCTGGTTTACCGGTGCTGAAATTACGGATATTTCCGGTATTGGTCTCAAAACAGAAGCCGATGTGCCCCGGGGGAAATATAATTACGGCTTAATTACCGTCCGCCTTTCCGACGGTTCTATTGCCTACTATGAAGCCGGTTGGGGCAACACCATCGCCTCTGACAATTTAAAGGAGTTTATAGGACCAAAAGGCAGAATCCGGATAACTTATCAAATGTCCCGGCAATTCAATCAAGAAGAAGGAGACTTGATTGAATATTACACCTACCCTGAAGGAAAATATGAGACCATTAACATCAACTGCAAACGAAAGCCTACCGATGACCAGTTGCAGGAGCTCATTGATATGATTGAACAGGATAAAGAAAGTTCACCAACCCTTGAAGATGTTATGAAAAGCTTTGAATGGGTGTTAAAGGCTGACGAAAAAATTAAAAGTAAATTATAAAGGAAGGTAACAGACTATGTATCAGTTTCCCATCGGCGTTATGCTTGACTCTTTCCGTTTAGATGCTTACGGTGCCATTAAAAAAGCTGCTGAACTGGGTGCAAAAGGTCTGCAAATGTATGCAACCACCGGTGAATTTGCTCCCGAAAATATGAACACACAAAAGAAACACGAATTGTTGGATATGGTCAAGTCGAACGGCTTGGTTTTTTCTGCTTTGTGCGGTGACTTGGGTCGCGGTTTCGGCAATCGGGAACTCAATCCCGAATTGATTGAAAAATCCAAGAGAATTCTGGACTTAGCCAAGGAATTAGAGACCGATATTGTCACAACCCACATTGGCGTTGTGCCGGCTGACCCCAACCACGACCGCTATAAAATTATGCAGGAGGCTTGTTTTGAACTGGCTCGCTATGCTGACAGCTTAGATGCTCATTTTGCTATTGAAACCGGTCCGGAAATTGCAACCACCTTAAAAGGCTTTTTAGATACCTTAGAGTCAAAAGGTGTCGCTGTAAACTTTGACCCGGCTAACTTTGTGATGGTCACCGGCGACGACCCTGTACAGGCGGTTTACACGTTAAAGGATTATATCGTTCACACCCATGCAAAAGACGGCAGAAAATTAAAAGACTGCAATCCCGAAGTTGTTTACAGAATCATTGATGAAGAAGCAAACCAGGGAGTTACATATATCGAACTTCCCTTAGGTGAAGGCGATGTTGATTTTGACAATTACTTAAAAGCATTAGATGAAATCGGTTATCGCGGATTTTTAACCATTGAACGTGAAGTGGGTGAAAATCCGGCTGCTGACATTGCTTTGGCGGCTGATTTTCTTCGCAGTAAATTAAAATAATTTTTGCAGGCTGATTTGGGGATATATTATGAATACAATTTGCTTTAAAACAAACCATTTACAATATCAAATTTCATCTGACGGTCAGAATACAGCTTTCTCTTTACATACAGGAAAAAACCGCATTGTGCCCGGACCCTGCGCAAAAATTACCTTGCAGGATTACAGTGAGGTGCCGGCTACTCAGGCAGCCTTTAAGGACGATATTTTAACGGTTACCTTTGCTAACGGAACCGTTGCAGATATAACGGTAAAAGAACATCCGGATTATCTGACATTCACACTAAAACGGGTATCCAACGAAGATTTTCTTTCCCTTTCCTTCGTCAACATTGAGTTAGACGATGAGCCGGAAAATTTTTACGGTACCTTAATCGGTATGACACTGTCTACTCATATGTTCGAGCATCCCGGTGACAACCGTATGTTGATTGCATCAGCCTATCCCCATATAGGCTTGTTTTCTACAAACAGAAGTCCTTATCCTGCCAAAGCAGCCGTCATCGGTACGTCCGGTGACCAACTGCGCGCCATAGAGCGTTTGGTTTTAGACGAGATTCCTGACGGGGAACTGCCAAAATCTAAAAAAGGCGGTCCCTATGCCGATTTAGCTGCAAAAGAAGCACAGGGAACTTATTCTATTTTTATGGATACCGTTACCTTAGATAACATTGATGTTGTTTTAGATGAAATGAAACGATTTGGTATCAATCAGGTAAACTTACACCATTACGGTCACTATATCCATGGCGATTACCGCTGCTATGAAGAGTTTTTCCCAAATGGTATGGCCGATTTTAAAAAGGTGGTTGACCGATTCCACGAAGAAGGCATTTTAGTTGGCTTACAGCCTTACTCTTTTTTTGTTTTACCTCAATCGACCTATGTATCGCCTGTTCCCCATCCGGATTTGGATACCTTGCGTGAGTTTACTTTACAGGCAGATATGGATGCCGAATCAAAAACCTTATATGTTGAAGAATCCACTGAGGGTATCACACCGGAAGAAAGCTATGTTCTGGTCAACTCACCCTATCTTTGGATTGATGATGAGTTTGTTAAATTTTCAAAAGCTGACAACGGCTCTTTTACGCTGGCAGAACGCGGTTCTTATAAGACTGTACCCTCCGCACATAAAAAAGGTGCGAAAGTACGTCAGTTAAAGAAATACTTTATGTTGCCCTGCGCCAAGGCCGGCTCCAAATTGTTCTACGAAATTGCACAAAACATTGCCCGTTTCTATAATGAATGCGGGGCTGATATGTTTTATATGGACGCCTTAGACGGCAGCTTTATTTTAGACGGTGAAGATTATGTTTGGTATCACGCCATTGATTTTATCCGTGAAATTTTTGCTCATTTAGACCGAGATCCCATTTTTAACTGCTGTTTTAATCCCCAGTATACAGGCAGTTGGTTTGTCCGTACCCGTTACGGTGCTATGGATACACCTATGAATGCCCACCGCAAATTCATTGATGCCCATGTTAAATATAATTACGAAACCGCTGTCCGTATGGGTGTAACACCGGAACTGGGCTGGATTGATCTGTACACAAAGAATCGGGAACCGGATAAATGGTGGCAGAACGATCCCATCTATGCTGAGGATTTGGAATACCTTTGTGCCAAGGCTTTCGCCACCGGGGCTTCCTTAGGCTTTTTGGAAACCTTCCGCCATTTCGGCGAGCAGCCATGTTCCGAAACTTATGCTGAAATACTGCAGAAATATGCTGAATACAGAAAAAAGCACACACCTACAGAAGCTGCAACAAAATACTTGAGTCAAAACGGCAATGCTGCTTATTTACAGGACGATATTCTGTATAAGGCGCACCACGATTATGCCTATTTAGAAGAGGCAAATGCCG
>SVJT01000052.1 GCA_015068865.1 Oscillospiraceae bacterium
TTTAAATTAAGCAGTTTCTTTCTGTTCTCTAACAGCATCGATAGCTCTTGCCAAACCAGCGATAACAGAATTCAAGCCACCAGCCAGCATAGCATATAAGGTGTCTTTTGAAGGGATTTTAGAAAGGGCAACAACCTCATCAACAGACATTGCCTTACCTTCCATAAAACCAGCTTTGATTTCCAGATTGCTGTTATTTTCTGCAAAGCCTGCTAAAACTCTTGCAGGAGCAACAACATCATCATAGCTCAAAGCCAAAGCAGTAGGACCGTTTAAAACCTCGTCAAATTCGGTGTAACCAATACGGTTAGCAGCAAAACGGGTCAGAGTATTTTTAACAACAGCATATTCGATACCGGCTGCACGCAGCTCGTTTCTCAGCTTTGTATCCTCTTCAACGGTTAAACCACGGTAGTCAACCATAACGCCGGCAACTGCTCTTTGCATTTTGTCAGCCAATGTATCAACTACCTGTTTTTTCTGTTCCAAAATCTTTTCACTAGGCATTTAAAATTTCACCTCACCATTCAAATTAAAATAAGGCTTTTCTCCGCAAACGAAGAAAAGCCTTTTATGCTTTCATAAAATTGCTCTCCTCGGTTGGCGCTTTCGCATTATATCCTTTCGGACACCAACTGTCTGCGGAAAATATTTAACTAACAAAGTTAGTATACCACAAATTTATGGCATTGTCAAGCAAAAATTAGTCGAGAACTTTTGCCTGAGAAATTTTGATACCGGGGCCCATAGTGGATGCAACAGCACAGCTTCTAATGTACTGACCTTTTGCAGCAGCAGGCTTTGCTTTAACGATTGCATCGAGCAGTGCGGTGAAGTTTTCCTTCAGCTTTTCAGGACCGAAAGATACTTTACCAATGGGGCAGTGAATGATATTGGTCTTATCCAGACGATACTCAATTTTACCGGATTTGATTTCAGCAATCGCCTTAGCAACATCCATGGTAACAGTACCTGCCTTGGGGCTGGGCATTAAGCCTTTAGGACCTAACACTTTACCCAAACGACCAACAACACCCATCATATCCGGTGTTGCAACAACAACATCGTAATCAAACCAGTTGTCGTTCTGAATTCTGGGGATCAGCTCATCGCCACCGAAGAAATCAGCGCCTGCAGCTTCAGCCTCAGCTAACTTATCGCCTTTAGCGAATACTAACACACGAGCAACCTTACCGGTACCGTGGGGCAGAACAATGGCACCACGAACCTGCTGGTCTGCGTGTCTTGAGTCAACACCCAGCTTAATGTGAACTTCAACAGTTTCATCAAACTTAGCTTTAGCGGTTTTGGTAACCAGCTCCATAGCTTCGCTGGGGTCATATAAATTGGCTCTGTCAACCAATTTTGCACTATCTTGATACTTTTTGCCTCTGAACATTATGTTTCCTCCTTTTGTGGTCTTGCAAGCTTTCGCTCTCCCACTTATTCAATCGAAATTAGTCCTCAACAACAATTCCCATACTTCTTGCCGTACCAGCGATCATACTCATAGCTGCTTCAACGCTTGCTGCGTTTAAGTCAGGCATTTTCTGTTCAGCGATCTGGCGAACAACCTCTTTGGATACAGTTGCAACCTTTGTTTTGTTGGGAACACCGGATCCACTTTCGATCTTTGCGGCTTTTTTAAGCAGCACAGCCGCCGGCGGAGTCTTGGTGATGAACGAAAAAGATCTGTCTGCATAAACAGTAATAACAACCGGGATGATTAAGCCGGCGTCTTTAGCGGTCTTTTCGTTGAATTCCTTTGTGAACTGCACGATGTTAACACCATGCTGACCCAGAGCAGGGCCTACAGGCGGAGCCGGGGTTGCTTTACCAGCCGGAATCTGCAGTTTGATGTAACCTGTGATTTTTTGAGCCATTGTAAAAGTTCCTCCTCATTAAAAGATGTGGTTTTGGCGAACACTTTGTGTTCTCCCACCCAAGGCAGTGGCAATGCCACTATAAAATAAAGCCAAAAGGCTATATTTACTGCAATACTTCAATTTGTGAAAAGTCAAGTTCAACAGGTGTTTCTCTGCCGAACATAGAGACAATTACGCGCACAGACTGTTTTTCCAAATTGATTTCATCCACTGTACCGACAAAGTCAGCCAGGGGACCTTCACAAACGCGCACACTGGAACCAACCTCAAAGTTAACAGAAACAACCTTGCGTTCAATGCCCATAGAGTGCACTTCTTCTTCTGTCAGCGGAACAGGTTTGGAACCCGGACCAACAAAACCGGTAACACCGCGAGTATTGCGAATTACATACCAGCTGTCATCCGTCATGATCATTTTAACCATAACATAGCCGGGGAACACCTTGCGCTGCACAACCTTCTGTTCTTCGCCTTTGGTTTCAACAACTTCTTCCATCGGCACTTTAATGTCCAGAATCAAATCGTGCAGGTTCCGGTTCTCAACAGATTTTTCTATATTAGCCTGTACTTTTTTTTCATAACCGGAAAAGGTATGAATGACATACCATCTTGCTTCGTCAGCCATATCGTTTAAGAAGCAATATTGCTTCTTTTGCCTCCTTCTTTAGAGTCTTCCGCGTTCTGTACTACTTAAGGAGCGTACTTTTATATAAGAATTCAAAGCCCAAATCCAGCAGCGCAATGAACGCACCCAACAAAATCAGCGCAGTAATAACCACACCGGTATTGGTACGGATTTGCTTCCAAGTGGGCCAAGAAACCTTCTTTAATTCTGATTTAAGTTCGCGGAAATAACCGGCGACTGCTTTAGCCGCTCTAACGAAGATATTGGATTTTTTCGCGCTCATAATACTCTCCATTCCGCCGCCATGCCAGCGCATATTCTCACCTATTCTGTCTGCATGGTAGAAAATGACAGAAAACAGGTGCACAAAATAATTCGCCTGCAGCTGAATTATTTTGTTTCCTTATGAGTGGTATGCTTCTTGCAGAATCTGCAATACTTGTTCATTTCCAGTCTGTCCGGATCATTTTTCTTGTTCTTCATTGTATCGTAGTTACGCTGTTTACATTCAGAACATGCCAATGTAATTTTAGTTCTCATCAGGTTTCCCTCCAGTCTAAATTCCTTTTTTTGCACAACAAAAAAAAGACCTTTTCAAAATAGGCACATCTTAATATATCATAACTTTTCCCATTCGTCAAGAGAAATTTTCTAATTTTTTATATTTTTTTTGAAATTGTTTTAAACGCCCCTTTTTCTTCCTTATTAATTAGTAGAAAAAGGTTTTCTTTTTTCTCATTCTGTGATACAATATTTAGTATATAGCATATAAAGGAGTTCTGTTTATGTCTAAGATATTGGTCCTTGCCGAAAAACCCTCTGTGGGAAAAGAGCTTGCCCGCGTGCTGGGCTGTCGTAAATACGCCGAAGGCTGCATTCACGGCGACCGTTACATTGTCACCTGGGCCTTGGGACACCTCGTCACCTTAGCCACTCCGGAGCATTACGGCAAAGAATATAAAAGCTGGCGATTGGAAACACTGCCCATGCTCCCTGAAAAAATGGCATTGGAAGTGATTCCCGCCACCAAAAAGCAATACTCAGTTGTCCGCGGTTTATTGAAAAGCGAGGAAGTTTCTTCCTTAATTATTGCCACTGATGCCGGACGGGAAGGCGAATTGGTTGCCCGTTGGATTATCCAGAAAGCCGGATTTAAAAAACCCATTCAGCGGTTGTGGATTTCTTCCCAGACAGACAAAGCCATTCGGGAAGGCTTTCAAAACTTAAAAGACGGTAAAGACTACGAAAATTTGTACCACTCTGCCCAGGCACGTGCTGAAGCCGATTGGCTGGTGGGCTTAAATGTCACCCGCGCCTTAACCTGTAAATATAACGCTCAGCTTTCTGCCGGTCGTGTGCAAACCCCTACTCTGGCCATGATTGTAGAACGTGAAAATGCCATCCGCAAATTTACTGCCAAAGAATACTTTAATGTAAAAGCTGATTTAGGGACTTTCACCGTAACCTACCGCGACAAGAAGAACCAGGTCGCTATCTTCGACCGTCAGACGGCTGAAGCCATTGCTACGGCCATTAAAAACAAAACTTTTACCCTTTCATCCTTAACCAAAACCAATAAGAAAACACCGCCACCGGCATTATACGATTTAACAGAATTGCAGCGCGATGCCAATAAGCAATACGGTTTTTCTCCCAAACAAACCCTGTCTGTAATGCAGTCATTATATGAACGGCACAAAGCCCTCACCTATCCCCGTACCGATTCTCGTTACCTGACGGAGGATATCGTCCCCACATTATATGACAGAGTCCGTGCCGTCTCCTTTGGTGACTTCACACCCACTGCCGGTACAATTTTAAAAGAAAAACGCGCTATTGCCAAAAGTTGCATAAACAATGCAAAGGTAACAGACCATCACGCCATCATCCCCACCGAGCAAGGCGTGAACTATTTAAACCTTTCCGATGATGAAAAGAAAATTTACCGCATGGTGATTCTGCGGTTTTTGACCTGCTTCTTTGAAGCCTATGAATATTGTTCCATTAAAGCATCCTTAACCTGTGGTGATTACGACTTTACCGCTCAGGGACGGGAAATCATCAACAAAGGTTGGAAAAAAGTATACGATGTGGCAGATGAAGAAGAGGAAGAAGAACAAACCCTGCCTTCCTTAAAAGAAGGTATGACCTTCCCCTGTCAATCTGTGCTCATCAAAAGCGGTAAAACCACCCCGCCGGCACGATATACTGAGGCCACTCTCCTTTCCGCCATGGAAAACCCCGGCGCCTTCATTGAAGATAAGAAAATGCGCGAATTCATCGGCAGCGGTTTAGGCACACCGGCCACTCGTGCCGATATTATCGAAAAACTGTTTTCTTCCTTTTATATTGAAAAATCCGGCAAAAGCATTGTCCCTACAGCGAAAGGTATACAGTTAATTAATCTGGTTCCTGCCGATTTAAAAGAGCCACTGCTCACTGCCAAATGGGAACAAAACCTGGAAGCCATCAGCAAAGGCAATGCTGCCAAAAAAGAATTCATTAAAGAAATTCGCGGATATACCCAGTCCCTGGTCAAAACCGTGGTAGCTGAGGATAAAAAATATAAGCATGATAATATAACCACCACTCCCTGCCCTGTTTGCGGCAAAATGCTTCTTTCTGTCAACGGCAGAAAAGGCAAAATGCTCGTATGTCAGGACAGAGAATGTAGCTACCGCCAGAATGTCAGCTTAAAAACCGGTGTTCGTTGCCCCAACTGTCACAAAACTATGGAATTGTTTGGCGAGGGTGATAAACGGGTTTACATTTGCCCCTGCGGCTACCGTGAAAAACTGGCAGCATTCCAGAAGCGCAAAGAAAGCGACGGCTCGGGAGCTTCCAAACACTATGTTCAAAGCTATTTAAAAAATCAGAAAAAGCAAGAACCCAAAGAAGAAAAAACCGCTATGCAACTGGCCTTTGAAAAAGCAATGGCAGAGAAAAACAAAAAGAAATAAAACTTTGATGTTTATAAAAATATATTCCATTTTTCAAAATATATTGCTTTTTTCAAATTCTTGGAGTACAATAATAAAATAGAAGCTATAATAAGGAGGCGAAGATAATGGATACAGTTCCCGGGCGATGGACTGAACAATTACATAATACCCAAGGGGAACGTGTCTTTTTCGCCTGATTCTTATGCGTTCCCCGGAAAGGAATGCTATGGATGAAACAAAAGTAATAGAGGAAACTCTCCGCGATACCGTGGAACGTTACCTGCAGGAAAACCGGTATGCAGACATCCGTATGTTGCTGCTGGATATGAACTATGTGGACATAGAAGTGCTGTTATCTGAACTACAGCCGGATAAAATGCTGCGGATTTTTCGTATGCTCCCAAAAGAAACAGCCGCCGAAGTTTTCACAGAGATGGATAGTGATATGCAGCAGTATATCATTGAGTCCATCACCGATTCTGAAGTTGTCCGCATTATGGATGAGCTGTTTATGGACGATACGGTGGACTTTCTGGAAGAAATGCCTGCCAACGTAGTCAAGCGTGTATTGAAAAGCACCGATGAAGCCACCCGCAAAACCATCAATCAGCTGCTGCAATATCCCGATGACAGCGCCGGCAGTCTGATGACCACTGAGTTTGTGGATTTAAAAAAGGAAATGACGGTAAAACAGGCTTTAGAGCACATCCGCAAAACCGGTGTAGACAAAGAAACCATTAACAACTGTTATGTGGTGAGCCCCCAGCGAAAACTAGAGGGGACGGTATCCATCCGCACTCTGATTTTAAGCCAGCCGGATGCCACAATGGAAGAGCTAATGGATACCAACATCAAATACATTAACACCTTAGATGACCAAGAGCGCTCCGCCTACCTCTTCCGGAAATATGACCTTTTGTCAATGCCGGTAGTAGACCGTGAGCAACGGTTGGTGGGCATTATCACCATTGATGACATTGTGGATGTTATTGAACAGGAAAACACGGAAGACTTCCACAAAATGGCAGCCATAACACCTTCTGAGGTGCCTTATTTGAAAACCGGTGTTTTCACGCTGGCAAAAAACCGTGTAATCTGGCTTTTAGTCCTGATGATTTCTGCCACTTTTACCGGTTTTATCATCCGAAGCTTTGAGGGGACTCTGAGCAAGGTGGCTGTCCTCACTGCTTATATGCCCATGCTAATGGGCACAGCCGGCAATGCCGGCGCCCAATCTTCTACGATGATTATCCGAAGCTTGGCTTTAAAGGAACTCGATTTTTCAGATATTTTAAAAGTTATGTGGAAAGAACTCCGCGTTGGTGCTACTACCGCCATTTTGCTGGCTATAGTAAACTTTATACGCATTATGATTTTCGACAGTGTCACAGTTCCCATTGCCTTGGCTGTTTGCTTGAGCCTGTTCTGCATTGTTTGCCTTGCCAAGGTTATCGGCGGGATGTTGCCGGTGCTGGCAGATAAAATTCATGTAGACCCGGTCTTAATGGCAAGTCCTATCATCACCACCATTTTAGATGCTTTGTCGCTGTTTATTTATTTCCGGTTCGCCACAAGTATTTTAGGAATTGCATAAACGGCAACAGGATATACTAATACTAAACATCCGTTAAAGGAGAAGCACAATGCCTTTTTTTTATTATGATTCCTACTATTTAATATTTGTCATTCCTGCTCTGTTAATTGCTACTTTTGCACAAGTAAAGGTGCAGAGCACGTTTAAAAAATATACAACGGTTTTGAGCAGACGAAACAAAACCGCCGCAGAGGTGGTACGGCAAATTTTAAATCAAAACGGGTTACAGGCTGTTTCCATCGAACGGGTCAGCGGCAATTTAACCGACCATTATGACCCTCGGACAAACGTAATCCGCTTGTCTGATTCGGTGCACGACAGCACCTCGGTAGCAGCCATCGGTGTTGCCGCTCACGAAGCAGGCCACGCCGTGCAACATGCCACCGGCTATACGCCTATCAAACTCCGGAACACCGTGCTTCCCATTGCCAACATTGGTTCTTCCCTTGCACTGCCTTTGGTCATTTTAGGTTTTGCAATGAGCTTTGAGCCTTTGGTTTCAGCCGGCATTATTCTGTTTTCAGCTCTGGTTTTGTTTCAGTTAATCACCTTACCGGTTGAATTTAATGCCAGTCGCCGTGCCATTCAAACCTTAGAAAGCAACTATATCTTAGATGAAGAAGAGTTATCTGCCTCAAAGAAAGTATTATCTGCCGCAGCCATGACCTATGTAGCCGCCGCCTTAGTCTCAGCTATGCAGCTGCTCCGTTTGGTGCTGTTATCCGGCAATCGGAAAAGACGTTAATAATTTATCATTTACATCATATAGGAGGAAATTAAAATGAAAGCCATTGTTTTGGGTGCCGGCAAGGGTACTCGTTTACAATCCGAAAAATTCCAGATGCCCAAGGTACTCCGTCAGGCAAACGGAAGAGCATTAATTGACTACGTATTAGAGCACATCGACTTTATCGATAAAAAAGATACAGTCGTGGTTGTGGGCTATAAAAAAGAAGACGTTCGCGCTGCTTTATCTTCTGAATATCTGTTTTCCGACCAGGACGAACAGTTGGGCACCGGTCACGCTGTTAACTGTGCCAGAGAACATTTTGAAGATTACGATGGTGATGTCCTGGTTCTCTATGGTGATATGCCCCTTCTGTCCAAGGCTACATACAAAAAAATCGTGAAAACCCATCACGATACCGGTGCTGATTGTACCGTTATGACTGCCGTTGTGGATGATCCCCTGCCCTATGGCCGTGTTATCAAAGACGAAAACGGTCAGTTTATGGACATTGTTGAAACCAAAGACTGTACGCCGGAACAGCTGGCTGTTAAAGAGCTGAACATCGGCATTTATGTGTTCCGTTCCAAAATGCTGTTCGACAACTTAAAGGAACTGAAAAACAACAATGCACAGGGTGAATATTACCTAACGGATGTGCCAAAGATTTTAAAACAAAAAGGCGCAAAAATTGTGACCTGTGCCGTGCGTGACAATTCTGAGATCTTCGGCGTAAATACCCTGGAAGATTTAGCTTACTGTGAAGCACAGTTAAAAAAAGAAGAAGAATAAAACAAAAGCTGTTGTGCCCGGCACAACAGCTTTTTTATAAGTTTCATACAAATAATGTCCGTTTTGTAAACAAATGGCGAATTGCTTTGACAAATCGTCATTTTTCTTTTATAATAAAATAGAGTTTTATTAACAGGAGGCAATCCATGGCAGATCATATCTATAAACCCCACGAAGTTCCCAAAGGAGAACGCTGGCAATACTTTAAAGATTATTATTTAAAGACAACCATTGTCATCGTTTTGATTTTATTTGCTCTTATTTCAATTATAAAAACCACAATGTTTTCCCCAAAGCCGGATGTTTCATTGTTGGTTGCCTATGCCACTCCCGTGAACACTGAAGTTTGGGAAGAAGCCTCTGCAGGCTTACAGGCAATGCCCTTGGATTTAAACGGCGATGGCTCTGTTCTTCTGGATATAAATCCCCTTCACCTCGATCCCAATATGGAAAAAACAAACGTCGAAATGTATATTGCTGCACAAAATAAATTTATGGTCAGCTTATCCGCCGCCGAATATGCTCTTCAAATTGTTGATGACAATTTATTTGAAACTCTTTCCCACGAGGAGCTGATTGGCACCTATGCTGAACTGCCCGATGCCATGGGGCATAAGCCGGAAGATATTATCAAAATCCCTTTAAAGGAGTTGTCTCCTTTTAATGCAATTGAGGATTTCCCGGAAGGCTTATATATGACTCTGCGCCCCAAGAATGCTATGCAAATCGGTAACAGTAAAAAGAAACTGGCGAACTACGAACGCCAAGTTCAGGCTTTAATGATTATGATGCAACAATAAATAAATGAAGAAACAGCCGGAATCCCGGCTGTTTCTTTAACATCTTCAGAAAGGATGTGGCTTTATGATAAAAAAACTGTTGCCCTGCTTAAAGGGATACGGTAAATATGCTCTGTTAGCACCTATTACAATTATTTTTGAGGTCCTTTTAGAAATTAGAATCCCTTATTATATGTCAAAAATCATTGACGTGGGCATCGCTAACAAAGACATTGACTATATTGTCAAAACCGGTATTATGATGGCACTAATGGCTATTCTTTCCTTGATTTGCGGTGCACTTTCCGCCCGTTTTGCCGCTAAGGGCGCTATGGGCTTCGGCAAAAATCTGCGACGCAGTGTGTTTAACAAAATCCAGGAATTCTCCTTTGCCAACTGCGACAAATTCAGCACCGCCTCTTTAATTACCCGTTTAACCACCGATGTCACCATGACGCAACATACCTTTATGATGTTAATCAGAATGTTTGTGCGTTCTCCTATCATGCTTGTAACCGCGACGATTATGGCCGCCAGCTTAAATACAAAGCTTTCTTCCGTCTTTTTGGTTTCTATTCCAATTTTAGGCACAGCCCTTGCTGTGATTATGATTATGGCTTTTCCCCGTTTTCGCAAAATGCTGGCTTGTTATGACAAAATGAACGGTTCTGTGCAGGAAAACCTGATTGGTGTCCGTGTGGTAAAATCCTTTGTGCGCGAGGATTATGAAAATGAAAAGTTTAATCAACGTGCCGAGGCCCTACGTCAGACGCAGCTCAGTGCCGAACGGATGATTATTTGCAATATGCCCATTATGCAGTTGGTGGTTTACAGCTGTATCATCGCCATTTTGTGGTTCGGCGGCAATATGGTCATCGACGGCACAATGGCAAGTGGTGCCCTCATCAGCTTCATTACCTATGTTTCACAGATTTTAATGTCTTTGATGATGATTTCTATGTTTTTTGTCAGCTTTGTTATGACCCGTGCTTCTGTTGCCCGCATTACCGAGGTTTTAAATGAAACCCCTGATATTCCCGATGTAGCTTCAGAGAACAAAGTAACAGAAGGCTCTGTTACCTTTGACAATGTCTCTTTTTCTTACGATAAAAACCCGAATAACCTGCATTTAGAGAATATTAATTTAACAATCAATCCGGGCGAAACCATCGGCATCATCGGTGGCACCGGTTCTTCCAAAACCAGCCTGGTTCAACTGATTCCCCGCTTATATGATGTGTTGGAAGGGCAGGTGCTTGTCGGCGGACGGGACGTGCGGGAATATTCTCTTTCCGAGCTGCGCTCTGCTGTTGGTATGGTATTACAAAAAAATGTTCTGTTTTCCGGCACCATCATAGAAAACCTGAAATGGGGCAACCCCAACGCATCGGAAGAAGAGATTGTTGCCGCTTGTCAGGCTGCTCAGGCACACGATTTTATTATGTCCTTCCCTGACGGTTACGAAACCAATTTAGGGCAAGGCGGTGTGAATGTTTCCGGTGGTCAGAAACAACGTCTTTGTATTGCACGGGCATTGCTTAAAAAGCCAAAAATCATTATTTTAGATGACAGCACCAGCGCCGTTGATACAGCAACCGATGCCGCTATTCGAAAGGTTTTACGGGAAAAACTTTCCCACACCACCACCATTATCATCGCCCAGCGCATTACCTCTGTAAGTGACGCAGACAAAATTGTGGTGATGGATAATGGAAAAATCAATGCCGTCGGCACCCACGAAGAACTCCTTAAAAGCAACGAAATTTACCGTGAAGTCTATGAATCCCAACAAAAGGGGGTGGCATAAATGGCAAGACCTATGGGTGGTCCCGGTGGTCGCGGTCCTATGAGAGGACCTGTGAGAAAACCGAAGGACACAAAAAAAGCAGTCCTTAGAATTTTAAGCTACATCGGCAAACAAAAATGGCTTTTATTTTTGGTTGTTGTTCTCATTGGAATCAGTGCGCTGGCCGATGTGGCCGGAACCTATTTCTTAAAACCGATTATCAACGATTACCTGATTCCTTTAATTGGTCAGAAAAACCCAGATTTATCTGCTTTTATAGCCATGCTGTGCCTGATGGGCGGTATTTATCTGGCAGGTGCCTTATCTTCTTATGGCTACAACCGTATTATGCTGAACATTTCCACTCGTGCATTAAAAGATGTGCGAACTGATTTGTTTTCTGCAATGCAAAAACTGCCAATTAAATTTTTTGATACGCATACTCATGGCGAATTAATGAGTCGCTTTACCAACGATACCGATACCCTGCGCGAAATCATCAGTTCAGGTATCCCCCACTTTATTTCTTCCGGCTTATCTCTCATTGGCGTATTTATTATGATGCTGGTACTGAGCCCCACACTGACCATTTTAGTTCTCTTTATGCTTGCCATTATGTTGTTTGTGGTGAAAACCATCGGCAAGCGAAGCGGATTTTATTTCAAAGCACAGCAAAAAGAACTGGGGCGTGTAAACGGTTACATTGAAGAAATGATTGAAGGTCAGAAAATCGTTAAGGTTTTCTCCCGGGAAGAACAGGTGAAGGATGAATTTGAAGAACTCAACAATTCTCTTTGCCAGGCTGCGACCAATGCTCATTCTTTTGCCAACATCCTGATGCCCATTATGGGGAACCTATCCTATCTGCATTATGCCTTAACCGCTGCTGTGGGTGCATTGCTCACCATCGCCGGTTATATGGATGTCGGTACCATCGGTGCGTTTTTACAGTATACCCGTTCCTTCTCCCGACCCATTTCTCAGATTTCTCAGCAGTTTAACAGCATTTTATCGGCTCTTGCCGGCGCTGAACGAATTTTTGCACTCATCGACGAACAGCCTGAAGTGGACGAAGGCACCGTCACTTTGGTACGGGCGCACAAAGATGCCAATGGTTTATTAACCGAAACCGTTAATTCTCCCAACTGTTGGGCATGGAAACATCCAAATGCTGACGGAACCTTTGACTACATTGAGGTAAAGGGTGATGTCCGCCTGGAAAATGTCACCTTTTCCTACGAAGAAAATAAAGTGGTTCTAAAGAATATTAGTTTATATGCCAAACCCGGTCAAAA
>SVJT01000053.1 GCA_015068865.1 Oscillospiraceae bacterium
TGCAGGTCGCATTGGTCAGATTAAGGCTCAGATTGAAGAAACCACCTCTGATTTCGACAGAGAAAAGCTGCAGGAACGTCTGGCTAAGCTCTCCGGCGGCGTTGCTGTTATCAAGGTTGGTGCCGCAACCGAGACTGAAATGAAAGAAAAGAAACTGCGTATTGAAGATGCTCTGGCAGCTACTCGTGCAGCTGTTGAAGAAGGCATCGTAGCCGGTGGTGGTACTTCTTACATCAATGCCATCAAGGCTGTTGCAGCTTATATTGAAACCCTTTCCGGTGATGAAAAGACCGGTGCTACCATCGTGCTGAAAGCTCTGGAAGAACCTGTTCGTCAGATTGCATTCAACGCCGGTATTGAAGGCTCTGTTATCGTTGAAAAACTGAAAACAAGCCCTGATAAGATTGGCTTTAATGCTTTGACAGAAGAATACGTTGATATGATGAAGGCTGGTATCGTTGACCCCACAAAGGTTACCCGTTCTGCTCTGCAGAATGCATCCAGCATCGCATCTATGGTGCTGACAACCGAAAGTGTTGTTGCTTCTAAGCCTGAACCCGAACCGGCAATGCCCGCAGGGGGTATGCCCGGCGGCGGTATGGGATTCTAAGCCCGGTTGTCTAAAAATGCACAGACCGTGCAAAACAAGTAATATAAAATAAAAGATTAAGGTAGGCATTCGCCGCAAAAGCGAATGCCTGCTTTTTTATGTTTTTCACTTTGAATAAATTTCACCTCTGCTATGAAAATGATGCAAAACAGTTTAAAACGTGTTAAAATTTACATAAAAATATTTTTGTGGAATATTTTAGTATATCAGGAGAAAATAATAGGTTTACATCAAAAAAATTTTTATTTATACTGAAATTAAAAGATAGTGGGGTAATTTAAAATGAAAACTTATCTCAAGCACAAAATTCACAATGTCATAGATATAAAGGGGCTTACGGCCTTAGAGTATCTCGATTTTAGGGGAAAGTACAAAAATTACGAAGAACAGCATAATTTTTGGGAACTTTGCTATGTTGAAAACGGGAAAATTATGCTCGTTTTAGAGGGGAAGTCTGTCACGCTGAACGAGGGGGAAATCTTCTTTATTCCGCCTGAAAAAACACACTCATATATTTGCAACGATTATAAAAAAGGCAAGGCTTTTGTTGTGTGCTTTGAAACGTTTTCTCACACAATGAAAACTTTGGGAGAAACTCCATATGCGCTTGATGAGGTTTTAAAGGACTATGTTTTAAGAATTATTTCTGAATACAAACAAACCTTTTTTATGAACGATAAAGACCAGCTTGAAGTGATTAAAAATGCTAATTTTGGGGGTCAGCAAGCTATAATTTTGCATCTTGAGTATATCATAATATGCATTTTAAGAAAGCTTTCTGAAGAGAAAAATCCTGAGGTTGTATTTTTAAATAAAGAGGATTTTTATGCAAAACTATCAGGCATAATAATCGATTATTTTCAGACAAATATAAACAGGAAAATATCGCTTGAGGAAATATGTGCCAAGGTTAATTATTCGAGGTCTTTCTTGTGCAAGATATTTAAAGAGCAGATGGGGGAGAGCTTGTTTTCATATTTTAACAGGATGAAAATTGAAGAAGCGAAAAAATTGCTTTCAGAAACCGATTTGTCAGTTACTGCGGTGTCTAAAGAGCTTGGTTTTTCGGATATCAAGTATTTTGGTGCTTTTTTTAAGAAAAACGAGGGAATGTCGCCTGCAATGTATAAAAAAAGTATAATGAAAAATACAGAACAAAATTGAGGTGAGAATGTTGGTTGAAACAGCATTGGGAAAAATCAGCAAAGACGAAATTGGAGTTGCGTCATCGCACGAGCATATTTTTATAGATATGCGTGGTTGTGTGGATGTTACGGGACATGAACCCGATTATTTTAATGAGAAAATTGGTATGGCAAACAGGGGGCTTGTTTTTTCTGACCCTTATGCTATTTTGGACAATGCTCTTTTAGAGGGTGTAGATGATGCTGTAAAAGAGATGGAATATTTTAAAAATAGCGGCGGAAATACGATAATTGACTGCACGCTCGATGAGATAGGGCGTAACCCAAGCGCCCTAAAAGAAGTATCTCTTCGCTCGGGTGTAAATATTATTTTAGGTTGCGGTCACTACTACCACAAAGCACATTTTCCGTATGTTAAAGATGCAAAAACAGAAGAGCTTGCAGATGAAATGAGAAAAGATATTTTAGAAGGCATTGGCGAAACGGATATAAAAGCAGGCATAATCGGAGAAATCGGAACGAGTGCTGTGGTAACGGATGACGAAAAAAAGGTTTTGACAGCGGCGGGTATTGTAAGCTGTGAAACGGGAAAAGCGATTCATGTTCATACTGACCTATATACAGAGAATGGTTTTTTGGTTATTGATATATTGACCAAGCAGGGAGCAAAGCCTGAAAAAATATGTATTGACCATGTAGATGTTCTATTAAGACCTGACTATGTACGTGCGCTTTTGGATAGGGGAGTTTACATAGAGTTTGATAATTTCGGAAAAGAATTTTATGTTTCGGAAGAAAGAAGATTTGCTTACGACTTAGAAAGAATTAAGCTTTTAAAAAGGCTTTTAGATGAAGGGTATGGAGAGCAAATCCTTTTATGTAACGATATATGCCTTAAAACTATGTGGAGAAAGTTTGGCGGTACGGGCTACGCTCATATACTTAATGCTGTTAAAAATATGGCGCTTGAAAATGGCATAACAGAAAATCAGTATATGTCACTTCTTACAGAAAATGTTAAAAATTTCATAATATAACGGGAGGTATAAAGAAATGAATTTTACAAAAATTGAGGGCGCAGAATATCAGAAAAGAGTAGATTTCCTGCGCGGGAAAATGGCAGAAAACGGCGTTGATATCGTAGTAGGATTTTCAAACCTTTTAGAAATTGCGATTGTAAGATACTACTCGGGATTTGCACCTGTAAACGAAAGCTCGGCAATCATTATTCCAAAAGAGGGAGAGGTTATAGTTTGTAGCGGTCAGGCGTCTTTTGACTACTGCGAAATACAAAACGCACTTCCCGACAGCAGAATTGCTATCTTGCCTGAAATTGGTGAAGTTAGCGGTTTTGAGTACGATACAGAAGGTCAGCTTGACTTTGAGGAACTCTTTATGCAGGTTAAAGCTGA
Source organism: Oscillospiraceae bacterium (assembly GCA_015068865.1). Taxonomy (GTDB): domain Bacteria; phylum Bacillota; class Clostridia; order UBA1381; family UBA9506; genus UMGS755. Next base: position 3,168 of record SVJT01000053.1, read on the forward strand.
GCATCCCGGTGCTAAAAAAATCGGCTTTATCGGACGACTTATTTTCCCTGCAATTATTATGAATAAGCTTAAAAAGGTGTTCTCGGATTGCGAAATTGTGGACTTTGATGATGTTCATTATGAGCAGAGAATAAGAAAAAGTCTTGCAGAAATTGAGCTACTCAAGACTAACTGGGAAATGGTTTCAAAAATGTTTGAAAACGTTGTTCCTAAAATTGAAGTTGGTATGACAGAGCGTCATATTGAAGGTATGTTTGAAGCTGAAATGATGAGCTTGGGGGCTGAAAGCTATGTTCAGGCATTTGCGCCTATGGTGGCAACAGGCACTCAAAACTCATATATCAGTATGTGCAGAAATACTTTAAGAAAGATTGGCGAAAGCGAAATTATAAATATCGGTGCAGGCGTATGCTATGAAGGTTACAACGGTATAATCTGCTCGCCTCTTGTACTCGGCGAAGTTCCACAAAAGATTAAGGATGCCGTTATGTGCGCATATGATGCACTAAATTACGCATCTGAAAAAATGGTTCCGGGAACACCTTGCGATGTGGTTTTAAATGCATACACAGATTATCTTACAAAATATGGTTACATAGATTACTGCCCGTACGGAAGTCTTCACTCGACAGGTATGCTCGAGTGCGAAGCACCGACATTTTCGGTTGCAAATAAGCGCATAATTGAAGAAAATATGGCAATTTGCATTGATGCATATTTTAAGGGGATGGAGTGGGGTTCTTTCCGTGTTGAAGATTGCTATCTTATAACTGATAAGGGCGCAAAACGTATGACAACCTATAATGATAAGGCTATACCGAAAATTTTTAAATAAGGGGAACAAACGAAATGGAAAGAGGAAAGAAAAATTGGGTGTTCTGTGACGGATATCTTCCGCCAAAAGGGGATAATCCCGAATTTGAAGGTCACGAAGCATTAATGCTTACAAACTTAAATGACGAAAAAGCCAAAATTGAGCTTTCATTCATTTTTGAAGACCGCGACCCCGAAGAAGGTATTTTTGTGGAGCTTGATGGTATGAGAACAACTTGTGTAAGGCTCGACAAGCCTATGGGAGAGAAAAATTTTACTCTTGGTGAGTCCGTTCAGTACACCGTTTGGGTAAAAAGCGATGTTCCAATTTGCGCTTGCTTCGGTCGCTTAGATGTCCGTCAGACAAATATGGCATATTACAGCGTAGAAGGTTACACATTCTAATTTTAAATAAAATTAATAGAAAAGCATTCGCTTTATGGTTTTATGTTTTTCTTTTTTATCAATCTTGTTACAAAAATCCGTGTCTGTTGACACGGGTTTTATGTGGTGATATAATAAGTTACATTAAACAAACCCTTAAAAAAGACAACAAAGGAGAGAGAAAGCAATGCCAAAATATTTTGATAAGTCAGAAATTTTTGCCTGGATGCCTCTGATAGGTTTTGATAAGGATAAGCGGGATAAAGGTGTTAAACAATTGTTAAAAAGAATGAAATTCACACCACATGCTGTTTCTGTGTTTGCTTTTCATCCCGATGTGGTGCATCATCATAATGGTGTTGATGAGTTAAGAGTGTTGCCGCCGGATAACTGCGGTTATTATGCCAACCCTTATAATGAAGAACGCCGCCGTCAGGAGTGGACCAATAAGGATTTAAAGATATTAGCAGACAATCTCCATAAGCATGGTATTGAGTCTTATCTTGGTATTATGGGCGTCGATTTAGAGGACTACTATCATAAAGAATGGTTGACTGAACACCCTGAAATTAAAGTACATTATCGTGATTCCATTCAGACACTGAATGTGTTAAAAAGGTTTAATGACGGCACTTATTATGAAGATTTTTTTGCAGATAAACTTTGTGAAACCCTTTCGGATTATGGGTTTGACGGTCTGCATGTAACGGATAATTTCTGTCCCCATTACAGCACCAGAGCCCGTGGTGACTTTTCTTATGATATGTTAGAGCAATTTGTGGCCTATTCGGGCATAGCGGTTCCGCAAGAGATTATGAGCCTTAAGGAAGAAACCATGGAGAACATCAATCGTCGCGGAGACTGGATTTGGGAAAACGTCCGGGCAGAATGGCTGGAGTTTTATTGCTGGCGTTGGGAACAGTTCTGGAAAAAGATTTGCGACCGTTTGCACGCTATTGGCAAAAAGGCATTTGTTATTGGCACCTATTGTACAGATCCTTTTGCGACTATGTATGCATTGGGTGTGGATTTAAAGCGCCTTGTGAATGCCGGGGTGGATTATTTAATGCCCAATGCGGCAGCGAATGCTTCTTGTATGCGCCATGCCGGCCGCCCCTGGGTGTATTATGAACACGCTACCATGTGTGCCCTCACTGATGTGTTTACCGAAGGTGGCAAAAAACTGCATATGTTGGGTGTTAAGGATGCCACCGAGGAATGGGATATGCTCCATCATTCCCCCAATATGTTAGAGCGTGATATTTATTATATGTCCTCCTTCCACCGGCAGACGAAAACAGGCTTAAAACGCTCTTTAGACGGCTTTATTGTCTGTCTGGCTGACGGTATCTATGAAGATGAATGGCAATGGCTCAGAGAGCGCTATGACGTTGGTTTCGGGGCAAATCCGAAAAGGTATATCACGCCTACGTTGGTTTGGTCCGATCACGGCCATTATGCGTTGCTTCCGGAATACATAAAAACCCGTCGCTACACACCCCATAAGTTTATGGCGGAAATGGATTGGGCAGGAGCCAACATTGGCTCTGTGGTGAGAATTGAAGATGTAACAGAGGATAGCGGCGACCTGTTTGTGCCGAATTTTGACCTGCTTTCAGAAGCAGAAAAACGTATGCTGGCAAGCTACACGGGTGGTGCTGTGATTGCAACAGCTTCTGCCATGGGAGATTTTAAGCCGGAAAACTATGGTATTACACCGGACATTTATTTTGAAGACCACGATACACCCTTTATCAATATGGCATTTGCTTATAATATAGAGATTGAAGATAAAGAAGCTATGTTAGCATTGGTTTCAGAGGATGATGATACACCTGTTTTAGATGACCCCTTCCGTGCGAATGATATAATCAATACCATTTATGAGCAAATTCCCTTCCAAAAGGTTTCCGTTGGCTTCAAGAAAGCTCTTGCTAAACTGATTATGTTCAGTCATGATCAGCTTTTTGAGGCATCGAATCCCGTTGTGGCTATGGAAATGCCGGATGGTGCCATTCGTATGTATGTCATCAATGATGACCGTCTGCGCTATGCATTATCTACGGTGACTATTAAAAATCACGACATTGAAAAGGTGAATGTGATCAGTAAATTCCCCTTGCTTCCGGTTAAGTTTTCGGATGCCAAGCGATTTAGCTTTGGTACACAGGACTACCCGGGAGGTCAGCATACCTTCCGCGTGATTGTGCCTCAGGGCGGCGTTTCCATTGTGGATGTATATCTTAAATAAGTGAATTGGTTGTAAACGATTTTTAAACAATTTCTTATAGGATTGACATTTTTATCCGGTTTGTTTACAATGACAGTATGGTATAGAATGATTATAGGAGATGTTTTTAAATGTTTCGACAACTGCGGTGGAAGTTTGCACAATTTATGCAAGGTCGTTATGGCGGAGATGCTTTATCGTTGGCATTGTGTAAACTGGCGATTGGTATTTGGCTGGTATCGCTGTTTTTGCGCTGGCCTATATTTATGATTTTGTATTGGATTTGTATTCTGTTCTCGTTATTCCGCTCTTTTTCCAGAAATTATGCGGCAAGAAGGAAAGAACTGGCAGCCTATGAGAAACTAACAGCAAAACCAAGACTGTTTTTCCGCCAGAAAAAGCGGCAGTGGCAGGATAGAAAAACACATAAACACTTTCGTTGTAAATGCGGAACAGTGTTAAGAGTGCCCAAAGGCAAGGGAAAAATTAAATTACACTGCCGGAATTGCGGGGCAGAAATGATAAAGAAAAGTTAAAAGTTTAAAAGTTTAAAGCATCGGTGTTTAGACACTGGTGCTTTTTAGATTTTTTATGTAAAGGGGATGACCGCTCATCCCCTTTACGAATCCCCTGCCGTCGCAAGAATTTTAATTGGATAAATGACAAAGCTCATTAAAAAAATCCCCTATCGCCGCGTGCCGCCGGACACTCAGTCCGTCGCGCACACTAAAACAAGGGTACAGCAAAGGAAAATGATAACCCTTGTTTTGCGAGGGGATTTTTTGACTTTGCTTGCATTTATTCGCCAATTAAAATACACGCGAATAAACGCTGCAGGCAGTTAGCATTAATCTATATTACACGATTTTGCGTATGCTATAATGAGTTCTTCAACGCAACGAGATTGTTCCGGCGTCATTTTTGAAAGATATTTGTTTAAGGGATTTTCTGCATCTCTTGTTACTGTTCCAAACAATAAATAATCTGCATCAATTTCAAGAATTCTGCAAAAATCCATTAATTTTGCTACAGATAATCCACATAAACCTCTTTCAATGTCACTAATTTGTTGTGCACTACCTAAATTCACTTTTTCTGCTAACATTTCTTGTGTAAGGTTTCGTTTCAGTCTTATTGATTTTATTCTTTCGCCAATGGCTACATTGTTATTATCCTTAATTCTCATCATTTCACCTCGTCATTCAATGGTTTACCATTATTATAATGTTTATACACTTGATTAATAATAGGTTAACAACATTAAAATAAGGGTGACAACATTGACAAAGTGAAAAAGTTATTTTATAATACTAATATTGAATCGTTAAATTATAAAGGTGGTAATAGAAAGTTGGATCATACTTATTACAATGCTTGTTGTTTTTTAGGTCATCGAAAAATTGAAGCATCACAAGAATTAAAAGATAGATTATATAAAGCTATTGAGATGCTGATAACAGATAAAAAAGTTACTTCATTTTTATTTGGGAGTAAAAGTCAGTTTGACACATTATGCCACGCAATTGTGACTAAGTTGAAGGAGAAATATACATATTTAGAACGGATTTACGTCAGAGCAGAGTTTCCTTATATTGATGAACATTACAAAGAATACTTATCAAAAAGTTATGAAGATACTTATTACCCTGACAAAATTCTTAAAGCTGGGAGGGCGGTTTACATTGAAAGAAATTATGAAAAGATTAATAAGAGCAATTTCTGTATCATTTATTATAATAAAAAATATATGCCGCCGAAAAGAAAACAGAGCAAAAATCAAGTGGCTTTTTATCAACCGAATAGCGGAACGAAACTTGCTTATGATTATGCGATTAAAAAGGGTCTTGAAATGATAAATGTTTTTATATAAAAAACGACCGAGGAATTTTCCTCGGTCGTTTGCATTTTGTTTATTATACGGGATGTGTCATTTCTTCCATATTGACTAAATCCTTGTCAAGCTTATATTTTTCAGCCTGACGCTGTTGGAAGAACTTAACGGCAACCTGGTCGAACAGAGCATAGGACAGAACATCTTCATCCTGTTCGATATATTCTTTAATCTTTTCACGCATAGCATCCAATTCCGGAGCAATTTTATCAGCCGGACGGCAGGTAATGCGAGGTTCGTCACCGATGATCTTCTTAGCAAATGCTTCATCGATGGGCACCGGTGTGGTACCATATTCGCCCTTAACAATACCCTTAGTTTCCTTGGTAACCATTTTGTAGCGTTCGCCCATAATAACGTTCAACACAGCCTGGGTTCCAACAATCTGACTGGTGGGAGTAACAAGGGGCGGGAAGCCTAAGTCTTCACGCACGCGAGGAACTTCTTTGAGCACCTCTTCCAGCTTGTCTTCTTTGCCCTGCTGCTTGAGCTGAGATACCAGGTTAGACAGCATACCACCGGGCACCTGATAGAGCAGGGTGTTAACGTCAACGCCCAGCATTTTGGGGTTGAGTAAGCCTTCTGCCAGATAGTGTTCACGAAGGGGACGGAAATAATCAGCAATTTCGGATAACAGGTCAAGATTTAAGCCTGTATCATAGGGAGTGCCCTGCAGAGTTGCAACCAAAGGCTCGGTAGCAGGCTGAGAGGTACCCAAAGACATGGGTGAAATTGCACAGTCAACTACATCAACACCTGCTTCAATGGCTTTTAAATAGGTCATAGAAGCAACACCGGAGGTGTAGTGCGTATGGAGCTGGATAGGAATTTTAACAGTTTCTTTCATGGCTTTTACAAGGTCATAGGCTTCATAAGGCAGTAAGAGACCGGCCATATCCTTAATACAAATGGAGTTGGCACCGCGCTCTTCCAATTCTTTTGCCATTTTTACATAGGATTCAATATTGTGCACGGGACTGATGGTGTAGCATACAACAGCCTGTACATGACCCTGTTCTTTTTGGCAGGCCTTAATAGCACATTCTAAGTTACGTACATCATTTAATGCGTCGAAAATACGGATAATGTCAATACCGTTAGACAGAGATTTCTGTACAAAATATTCAACAACATCATCAGCGTAGTTTTTATAACCCAAAATGTTCTGACCACGGAACAACATCTGTAATTTTGTGTTTTTAGCACGGTCACGGATCTTCCGTAAACGTTCCCAGGGGTCTTCATTTAAGAAACGAAGGCATGCATCAAAGGTAGCGCCGCCCCAGGCTTCTAAAGAGTGGTACCCAACCTGATCCAGTTTTTCCACAATCGGAAGAATATCTTCTGTGGTCATTCTGGTTGCAATCAGAGACTGATGCGCATCACGAAGGGCGGTTTCTGTTATTTTAACCGGTTTTAAATTCGTAGACATAATTCATTCCCTTTCTGCAATATCTCTTGATATTGCTTTTGATAAAATATTCCTTAGAATAAGACTTTAGCCATCGTCAAAAAGACGCCTGCTGCAACAGCAGAACCGATTACGCCGGCCACATTGGGACCCATAGCGTGCATCAGCAGGAAGTTTGTGGGATCCTCTTTACTACCCACCATCTGGGATACACGGGCTGCCATCGGCACGGCAGACACACCAGCAGAGCCGATTAAGGGGTTAACCTTACCCTTGGTGAGAACGTACATCAGCTTACCGAATAAAAGACCACCAGCGGTACTGATAGAGAAAGCAATCAGACCGAGCAGAACAATACCCAGAGTTTCCAACCGGAGGAAGGTATCGGCAGAAGCAGTTGCACCAACCGTTACTCCTAAGAATATGGTTACAATGTTCATTAGTTCGTTTTGAATGGTTTTGGAAAGACGTTCGGCAACACCGCTTTCCTTAATTAAGTTACCCAGCATTAAGCAACCAACCAGGGGCACGGCATCAGGCACGATTAAAGCCACAACGATGGTAACAATAATGGGGAAAATCAAACGTTCCAGCTTGCTGACGGAACGAAGCTGTTTCATTTTGACCAACCGTTCTTTTTTGGTTGTCAGTGCCTTCATAATGGGAGGCTGAATGATGGGGATTAATGCCATGTAAGAGTAAGCTGCAATGGCAATGGCAGGGAGCAGCTTGGGGGCCAAAGTTTTGGTTACCAAAATAGCGGTAGGACCGTCAGCACCACCGATGATACCGATACTCATGGCCGGAAGAATGTCGAAGCCGATAAGCAAAGCACCATAGAAAGCTACGAATACACCCAACTGTGCAGCAGCACCCAACAGCAAGCTCTTGGGGTTGGCAATTAACGGAGAAAAGTCCGTCATAGCACCAATGCCCAAGAAGATAAGCGAAGGATAAATACCCAGCTTAACACCTAAATATAAAAGGTCAAGCAAACCGCCTTCGTGGAGGATTTTCCCGAAATCCATTACGAAATGTTCTTCTTCACCGGTTCCCACAAATAATACATTGTGCAGAAGGTTGGAAAGCGGCAGGTTCGCAAGGAGCATACCAAAAGCGATAGGCAATAAGAGCAGAGGCTCAAATTCCTTGCCGATGGCAAGATAAATGAGTAAACAGGAAATAACCAGCATTAAAATGGTTCCGAAATCTACACCGGCAAAAGCCAAAGGTGTATCTGCTGTGGCAGTAAAAATTTTTGCAAGACCGGTTCCATTAATAAACCTGGTGATTCCTTCTAAAAATAAATCCAACAAAATCACCCTTTCTTACAAAGTGCTTTAGTTCATTGTTACCAGCACGTCACCGTTGTTAACGGAAGCGCCCTGAGAAACATTAACAGAAGCAATGGTACCATCCTGCGGTGCAACGATTTCGTTTTCCATTTTCATAGCTTCTAACACCACAACAGGCTGACCGGATTTTACAGCGTCACCTGCTTTAACATTAATGCGTAAAATGGTGCCGGGCATGGGAGCAGTTACGGTTACAGCACCCTGAGCACCGGAAGGAGCAGCAGCGGGAGCCGGAGCAGGAGCTGCGGCCGGAGCAGGTGCAGCAGGTGCAGCCGGCGCTGCGGGAACAGCAGGAGCGGCTACCGGAGCAGAAGCAACTGCAGCAGCGGGAGCACCGCCGATTTCTTCAACATCAACCTCATAGGATTTACCGTTTACGTTTATCATAAATTTTCTCATGAAAGTTTCCTCCTTAATTGTTTTATTGGTTTTAACCAATTAAATTATCCCGACGGGCAGTGCGGTTCCAGACCGGTATACCGGCATCCACTCTGCGGTAGGATTTGATTTTTAAATTATAAGTCGTGGTCTGATTTAAACTGGCGGCAATGGCAGCGGTTAACACGGCGATCAGTTCGCTGTCGTCTTCGGCAGAAGCCGGAGCGGGAGCAACAGGTGCCGGAGCCGGTGCAGGTGCTGCCGGTGCGGCAGGTTTTTTGCTTTTTGCAGTGAATATAACACGCATCAGTTCCAAAACGCCCCAGAGAATAGCCAGAACCACAAATACGGTGAGAAGTCCGATTACGACAACAACACCGCCTTGGATAAATTTCTCAGGCATAACATTTCATCCTTTCTATCTTAGAGGGGCATGGTGCCATGCTTTTTAGCGGGCAGGGTTTCGCGTTTGCCGGCCAGCATCAAAAGCGCTGCGATGATGCGGGGTCTTGTGGAATCGGGTTCAATAATATCATCCACATAACCCAGCTTTGCAGCCTCATAAGGATTTGCAAAGGTATTCTTAAAGTCTTCCACAAACTCTGCACGAGCCTTAATAGGATCGTCAGCAGTCTGCATTTCTTTTCTGTAAATAATATTGGCGGCGCCATCAGCGTGCATAACTGCAATCTGAGCGGTGGGCCAAGCAT
>SVJT01000054.1 GCA_015068865.1 Oscillospiraceae bacterium
TACCCCTACCGCCCCAAATATATTTTAAACGGCGTGGGCGATATTGTGCCGAAAAATTAATTTACATAGCAAACGGTCGCAGTGAATATCACTGCGACCGTTTTATTTTTCCTTATAAGCAACCGTAAACCGTATTCCGGATGCGTCTGTGAATGTATTCTTCTTTGCTGGTGAGCATATGCTGAGCATAGCATACCGCCAGTTCATTGTCCGGATCTATTAACACATAGGCACCGGCGGCGCCGCCCCAGCCAAATTCCCCAACAGGACCGTTGGAGCCGCCGGCTACCGGGTCCACCATGGTGCGGACACCTAAACCGTAACCATAGCCGGGCATATGATTCCAGCCGAATTCACGGATGCCGTCGCTATGTAAATGATTTTTTCGCATCAGGTCAATGGTGTTCCCACCGAGAATGTGTTCGCCTGTGATTGTTTTTCCACCGGCGCACAGGCAATCGGCAAGCTTAATAAAATCAGAAACCGAGGATACAATCCCCGCTCCCCCACTTGCATATTCACTGCCAAAACGGAAAATATTATGATTGGAAATGGGTTCTGCCACTTCTTTTTCTTCATTGAACAGATACATCGGTGCCAGCCGTTTTTCTTTATCCTCATCCATAAAATAAGAGGTGTCATTCATATGTAATGGCTCAAAAATATTTTCACGGCAATATTCTTCCAGTGTTTTGCCACTCACAACTTCCACCAAACCGCCCAGCACATCGTGACAAAGACTATAATACCAACGGCTGCCCGGCTCAAACAAAAGTGGTTCTTTTGCCAGTGCCCGTACCACCTCCAAGGTGGGACAACGTTGCTCTGTTTCCTTTTTCACTGCAAGTAAAGAAGGAGATTTAATATCATAACTGAAACCGGCTGTCATAGTAAATAAATCACGGATTACAATATCATTTTTTGCCTGACTGACAAAACCGTTTTCCTTAATCTTCATGGTTTTAAATTCGGGAATATATTCATAGAGAGGGTCTGTCAAGAGAAAATATCCCTGTTCATAAAGTTTTAGTGCCGCTACACAGGTTACCAGCTTTGATGCAGAATAGACATTATATAAAACATCTGTTTCCACCGGCTTTTTTGCCGCTATGTCACTATAACCGGATTGATGACGGTAAACCTCTTTTCTGTGATGATAGACCACACAATCCGCACCGGGAATCCCCGCCTCTTGCGGTAATCTGTCAAGAAGTGCCGTTAACGCATTAAAATTCATCATTCTTCCCCCAAAAATTTGCAAACTGAGCACAGCTTATGCTGTGCTCAGTTTTTTACTTACAGCTGTTTAATCTCAATCTTTCCATCTACCACTTCTGCCGAAAGCTTGGAATGCTGCGGCACACTGCCCCGAAGCACTAGTTCTGCAATGGGATTCTGAATCAGCTTTTCAATGGTGCGACGCAAAGGTCTTGCTCCATATTTCGGGTCATAACCCTCTTGTAATACCAAAGCTTTTGCTTCCTCTGAAATGGTAAAGATGATATCACGGTTAAAGAGTTCTTCAGCCAGATCGAAAATCATCAGGTCAACAATCTTGGAAAGCTCTGCTTCCGTCAACTGCTTAAAAATAACCGTTTCATCAATACGATTTAAAAATTCAGGACGGAAAATATCTTTCAAAGCGCTTTGAACCTTATTTTTAATGCTCTCATTTTCGGTTTTGTTAAAGCCTAAATTAGAGCTCTTTAAATCTGAACCGGCATTGGATGTCATAATAATAATGGTATTTTCAAAATTCACAATCCGTCCGTGACTGTCTGCTACACGACCGTCATCTAAAATCTGCAACAGAATGTTAAACACATCCTGATGTGCTTTTTCAATCTCATCCAGCAAAATAATGGAATAGGGCTTGCGACGAACCTTTTCCGTGAGCTGCCCTGCTTCATCATAGCCTACATATCCCGGCGGCGCACCAATGAGCTTGGAAACCGTGTGCTTTTCCATATATTCAGACATATCCACACGAATCATAGCTTCTTCGTTATCAAACATAATCTTAGCCAGGGTTTTGGCAAGCTCAGTTTTACCCACACCGGTGGGACCCACAAAGATGAAGGACACAGGACGGCGTTGTTTGGAAAGTCTTGCTCTGTTCCGGCGGATCGCCTGAGAAATCAGGCTAACAGCCTCTTCCTGACCAATCACAAATTTGTGGATGCGGTTTTCCAAATCAAGCAGTTTGGCACTTTCCGCTTCCGTAATACTCTTAACGGGAATTTTTGTCCAGTCTTCAATGACAGAGGCCACATCCTCTACAGTCAGGGCTTTGTCAATGCCGGCGCTGTCTAACTGATTAATCTGCTCAATGAGCATACATTCTTTGGCTTTGAGTTCTGCCGCCAGCTGATAATTCTCTGTTGAATCGCTGGAAATGGCATCATCTTTATCCTTCTGCACTTTTTTCAACTGTTCCTTCAGTTGGGTCAGCTTAATTAAATCCTGATTGGCAAGGTTCACCTTAGAACCTGCCTCATCAATCACATCAATGGCTTTATCCGGCAGAAAACGGTCGGTAATATACCGCTCAGACATGAGCACAGCCTGACGGATTACTTCATCAGAAATAATAACTCTGTGATATTTTTCATAATAATCACGAATACCCTTTAGCACTTCGATTGAATCTGCAATAGAAGGCTCTTCAATCATCACCGGCTGGAAGCGGCGCTCTAAAGCTGAATCCTTTTCAATGTGTTTTCTGTATTCGTTTAAGGTAGTAGCACCGATAATCTGCACATCGCCTCGAGCCAGAGCCGGTTTTAAAATGTTGGCTGCGCTCATAGCACCCTCTGCATCCCCGGCACCCACAATATTATGCAATTCATCAATAACCAAGATTACATTGCCCAGTTCTTTGGCTTCTTCTAAAATTTTCTTAAGACGAGCTTCAAACTGACCACGGAACTGCGTGCCTGCTACAATAGCTGTAAAGTCTAACAGATAAATTTCCATATTCTGCAGTTTTGCCGGCACTTTCTTTTCTGCAATTCGTACTGCCAGACCTTCTGCCACAGCGGTTTTACCAACACCGGGTTCACCTAATAAAACCGGATTGTTCTTGGAACGGCGGTTTAAAATCTGAATCACACGACTGATTTCCTGGTCACGACCGATAATACGGTCAACCAACTGATTCTTTGCCTTCAGAGTTAAATTGGTACCATAGGTATCCAGAATCCGTTTCTTTTCTTTTTTCTTTTGTTTCGTTGCTGTCTGCGTTCCACCTTTACCGCCCATAGGCTCTTCAGTTCCCATGGGCTGACCGAAAGCATCCGGCAGATTACCAAGCATCATCATAGGAGACATAAAGTCCATGCCTTCTCCGTCACCATCCGGATCGAACTGACTCATCATTTCATTCATGCCTTCGCTGAGCATATCCATCTGATCGGGAGAAATGCCCATATCTTTAAGCACTTCATCCACCGGTGCAAGACCCAGTTCCTTAACACACTTTAAGCAGTAACCCTCCGTGCTCTCCGTCTTGTTGATCGGGTCCAGTTTTTTTATGAAAACAACAGCTGTGTTTTTTTTACAATTCGCACATAACATCATTCTCAACTCACTTTAATTTATACTTTACTGTTGCAAATCAGTTTTCCTTTTGCTCATACAGTATATCATAAAATATTGAATATAAAAAGAGATTTTTAAAAAAATTTACAATGTAGCAATAATTTTATAATTTTTTTATAAAATATACTTGAAAATGTAAGAACAATAGTGTATAATTATAAAAGCAAATTTATTATTATTCATTTTTTAGGAGGACTTTTTTATGAAACGTACAAAATTATTAAGTTTAGTTCTGGCCATCATCATGCTGGCTGCTGTTTTAACCGCTTGTGGCGGTGGTGCTGCTAACGGTGGCAATGCTAACGATGGCGAAACTAAAAAGGTATTAACAGTGGCAACCAACGCTGAATTCCCTCCCTTTGAATACTTCGAAGGCGAAAAAATCGTTGGTGCTGACATTGACATGATGGAAGCAATCGCTGAAAAAATGGGTGTTACCTTAGAAATCACTCACATTGACTTTGACGCTGCTTTAACAGGTGCTGCTACCGGTAAGTATGACATTGCTCTGTCCGGTATCACCGCTAACGATGAAAGACGTAAAAACATGGCTTTCACCGATGACTACTATGTAGCTTCCCAGGCTGTTATCGTTATGGCTGAAGGCGAATACAAAAAGGTTGAAGACTTAGCAGGCAAAACCATTTCTTGTCAGGAAGGCACCACCGGTGAACAGTATCTGTTAGATAACGAATACAAAGTTCAGTCTTTCAAAACCGGTGCAGAAGCTATCTCTGCATTAACTGCCGGCAAGGTTGATGCTGTTGTTATTGACGATGCTGTTGCAAAAGCTCTCTCTGAAAAGCAGAACGGCAAAACCGTTGTTTTAGATGAACCCATGACCAAAGAAAATTATGCTATTGCAACCAAGCTGGGTAACGACGAACTGATTTCCGAAATCAACGCTGCTTTAGCTGAAATTAAAGCTGACGGTACTTTAGCTAAAATCTTTGAAAAATATGAATTAGCATTCGACGCTGAATAATTTACTTGTTTTTAAAAAGCAGCAAAGGGGCTGTGACAGGTTGTCACAGCCCCTTTGGATGCAGAAGAAAATAATCGAAAGGTTTTTGTTTTATGGAATGGTTTAACAAATGGCTCGATACCTTATATAACACCTTTATTGTAGAACAGCGGTATATGACCATCGTTTCCGGTTTTGAAAAGACGTTGGTTATCACTTTCGGTGCTCTAATCATTGGTGTTGTTATTGGTACAATCGTTGCCATCATCAAGGTTTTTGCGGATGGCAATAAAAAATTAAAAATTTTTGATATCATCTGTAATATATATCTGACAATTATCCGTGGTACGCCGGTTGTTGTACAGTTATTAATTGCATTCTTTATCATTTTCGTTTCTGCAAAGGACGGAACTATGGTAGCGATCATAACCTTTGGTGTTAACTCCGGTGCCTATGTTGCCGAAACGATCCGTTCCGGTATTATGGCTGTTGATTCCGGTCAGATGGAGGCTGGTCGTGCTTTAGGTTTCTCTAAATTAAGAACTATGCAATATATCATTCTGCCCCAGGCATTCAAAAACATTTTACCTGCCATTGGCAATGAAATGATTGCCCTTTTAAAAGAAACCTCCGTTGCCGGTTATGTGGCTGTTGTAGATATCACAAAAGCTGCCAATACAATCAAAAATACTACATACGACCACATCAATCCGATTATGCTGGTTGCTTTAATCTACTTAATTCTGGTTATTGGTTTAACCAAACTGCTCAGCGTATTTGAAAGGAGGCTCCGTAAGAGTGAAAGATAATGTTATCATTAAAACGGAAGATCTTTGCAAACACTACAATGGCGGAGCTATCCGTGCTTTAGATGGTGTGAGTGCAGAAATTAAAAAAGGTGAAGTTGTGGTTGTTATCGGTCCCTCCGGTTCCGGTAAATCCACCTTCTTGCGTTCATTAAATTTATTGGAAATTCCCACCGGCGGAAAGATTTTTTTCGAAGATGTGGATATTACCAATCCTAAACTGGATGTGAATGTTTACCGTCGTAAAATGGGTATGGTTTTCCAGCATTTTAATCTCTTTCCCCATATGACCATTTTGCGGAATATGACTATTGCACCAATGAAGCTTTTGAAAAAGACCAAAGAAGAAGCCGAAGTAAAGGCTCTTGAGCTCTTAAAGCTAGTTGGTTTGGAAGACCGTGCTGATTCCTACCCCAGCCAGTTGTCCGGCGGTCAGAAACAGCGTGTTGCCATTGTCCGTGCTCTTTGTATGGAGCCGGAGGTTATGCTCTTCGATGAACCCACCTCAGCCCTTGACCCTGAAATGGTTGGCGAGGTTTTAGATGTTATGAAAAACCTGGCAGAATCCGGCATGACAATGCTGGTGGTAACCCACGAAATGGGTTTTGCCAAAGAAGTTGCCAGCCGTGTTATTTTTATGGATGAAGGTCAGATTATTGAAGAAGGAACACCCAATGACATTTTTGATAATCCTCAAAACTCTAGAACCCAGTTATTCTTAAGTAAAGTATTATAATCTCTACCTGTACATACAAAAAACGGAGACCGATGCTATCCTAGGTCTCCGTTTTTATATGTACTATATTTATGTTTTAAACTTTTCAGATTAATCGACTCTAACTGGACCAGACCTTTCGCTGCACGCAAAGCATGATAAACAATCATTGCCAGAATGACCGCCAGCTGTAACGCCGGGGTTACTGAAAACGATTGCGGTACCGGCAGTTTTGGAATAAAGAACGGAACCACAGTCGCCAAAGCTGTTCTTATTTGATTTTGCCTATATGAAATACTATTATATTAAACTAAATCTCCGGTACAATATAATTCATACTGTTTAGAGCTTTTTCTATTTTGTCAAGAATCTCTTCTGTTTCTGCACGAACTGTATGGTAATGATAGCCTCCTGTGACATTCATAAGTTCGGATGACTTTCCTGTTCTTACACCCTCTAAAAACTGAATTACATGGTGTCTTGATGATATGTTAAGAGGTGCACTTATTTTTCCATACACCTTATGCCACACAAAAACATCTGCGACAGTTCCGCCAAAATCAATTATTGTAGTAAGTTCGTCTTCTGTCTGTTCTCTTGTATGAAACACCTTGAATACTCTTTCAGGCAACGGTGTGGTCTGCATAATATAACCGTTATGCGTTGACAAAATTTTGTATCCATCAGTTTTGAGTGCAGATATGTCCTGCACTATGATTTGTCTTGATACACCAAACTTCTCCGAAAGCATTGTGCCGGATATTGCCTTATGCTCTGTCATCATATAGTTTGCTATTTCTTTTCTTCTTTGAACAGCTTTCATTCCATTACCGCCCTTTCATCAAATAGCATGAAGATTTTTAAGAGAGAGGTCAAGAATAGGAGAAGAGTGTGTTAATGCACCACTTGAAATATAATCAACTCCAATATCAACAAGTTTTGCAACATTTTCCTTTGTCACATTACCGCTACATTCTGTTTCTGCTTTTCCGGCAGTAAGTCTTACTGCTTCTTTCATATCCTCAATGCTCATATTGTCAAGCATAATAATATCTGCACCTGCTTCCAATGCTTCTTTGAGCATATCAAGGTTTTCTACTTCAACTTCAATTTTTCTGACAAAGGGTGCATATTCCTTTGCCATTTTAATTGATTCTTTTACTCCGCCTGCAGCTCCGATGTGGTTATCTTTAAGAAGAATACCATCACTTAAATTAAATCTGTGATTATAGCCTCCGCCAACCTTTACCGCATACTTTTCAAATACACGCATATTAGGTGTTGTTTTTCTTGTATCTAAAAGTTTTGTTTTTGTGCCTTCAAGAAGGTCTGCAATTTTTCTTGTGTACGTAGCAATACCACTCATTCTCTGTAAGTAATTAAGTGCTGTTCTTTCTCCTGAAAGAAGAACACGGATATCTCCTCTAACAATACCAAGTTTTTGTCCATTTGTGACTTTATCGCCGTCTTTGCAGGTAAAAGTTACTTCTGTATCAGGATCGATAAGCTCAAAAACTCTTTTGAAAACTTCAAGGCCTGCAATCACACCATCTTCCTTGCAGATAAGTTCAACTTCGCCTGCTTTATATTCAGGCATAACAGAATTTGTTGTTATATCTTCGCTTGTAATGTCCTCTTTGAGTGCTGCTAAAATCAAATCATCTGCGTTTAATTTCATTGTTATATTATTCATGGCTGTGTTTCTCCTTTTCTATAGAACTTAAAATTAACTGTTTGTATTCCTCCCGATAGTTTTCATATCTCTCCGGATTTACTTCCGGTATTGTATTGTCTTTTACCGAATTGTAATTGAGGTTTATGTCTGATGCTGCACGTTTTGCAAAAACAAGACTTTCCAGGAGCGAATTACTTGCCAAACGATTTCTGCCATGAACACCATTGCAAGCAGTTTCACCAACAGCATAAAGCCTGTCCATACTTGTTTTACTAAATCCGTTAACATCGATTCCTCCCATAAAGTAGTGTTGGGATGGAACGACCGGAATAGGTTCTTTTGTAACGTCATACCCTTCAGCAAGGCAATGCTGGTATATGTTCGGAAAGTGCAGCTTAATTTCTTCTTCCGGGATAGGAGCAAGTGAAAGCCAAACGTGCTCGGCACCTTCTTTTTTCATTTCTTCAAATATTGCTTTGCTCACAACATCACGAGGGAGAAGCTCGTTTACAAATCTTTCGCCTTTGGAATTTAGCAGCACTGCACCCTCACCACGAACAGATTCAGAAATCAGGAATTCTCGTCCGTCTTTCTTTGTGTAAAGAGTTGTAGGATGTATCTGTATATAGTCCATATGCTTTAGCTTTATACCATATTTTATTGCTAGTGCAAGTGCATCTCCCGTAAGATGTCTGTAATTTGTAGAGTGCTCAAACAAGCCGCCGATTCCTCCGGTTGCAAGTACAGTATAATTTGCGGTTATTGTTTTGTAGTTTCCGTTTTCATCGTGACCTATAATACCTCGGCATTCGTTGTCATCACAAATTAAATCAACCATTGTGAAGTTTTCTATCAGGGTTATGTTTTTACGACTTCTTGCAGTTTCTAAAAGATGTGATGTAATTTCTTTTCCTGTTTCATCCTCATGAAACAGGATTCTCGGAGCAGAATGTGCACCTTCTTTGGTATATGTAAAGGCTTCTCCTTTTTTCTCAAATCTCACACCAAATGAAACAAGATCTTCAATAACACCCTGAGAAGAACGAATCATTATATCTACCGATTCAGGATTGTTTTCATAATGTCCTGCCTTCATTGTGTCTTCAAAGAATACTTGGTAATCATCTTCATCTCTTAAAACACAAATGCCGCCTTGGGCAAGATAAGAATCGCTCTTTCTTGCTATATTTTTTGTTACAATCAAAATGTTTCTGTTTTCGGGAAAGTTAAGTGCGCAGTAAAGTCCTGCAACACCACATCCCACAATCAATATGTCTGTATTCATATTATTTTACACACTCCAACATTCTGTCAAGCGGCAGGAGGGCTGCTTTTCTTGTCGCTTCGTCTATCTCGACAACTTTATCTTCTTTTTCAAGTGCCGAAAGTATATTTTCAAGTGTATTAAACTTCATATCTCTGCAGCACGGTGATGGAGATACAAAATAAAATTTCTTTTTGGGATTATCACTTATCAGTTTGTATTTTACTCCCTCTTCCGTGCAAATGATAAACTCTTTTTTGTCTGTTTTATTTGCATATTCAATAATATCGCTTGTACTGCCTATGTAATCGGCTAATGAAAGTATTTCCGGCTCACATTCAGGGTGAGAAAGAACTAAGGCATCGGGATGTTCACTCTTCGTTTTCTGTAACTGCTCTTTTGTAATTGCAGCGTGTATAGGACAACACCCATCATTTATAATAATATTCTTTTCCGGAACTTGCTCTGCTACAAACCTTCCGAGATTGCGGTCAGGAATAAAGAATATATTTTTGTTTGGGAGTGATTTAACTATTGTTACCGCATTGGAGGATGTTACGCACACATCGCTTTGACATTTAAGTTCTGCAGTTGAATTGATATAGCATACAACCGCAAGATCCTCATAGGTATTTCTCAGTTCTTCGATTATACCGGGTTTAACCATATGTGCCATAGGACAATCTGCAGATAAATCCGGCATAATCACCTTTTTATCGGGATTTAATATCTTTGCACTCTCTCCCATAAAGAACACACCACAGAAAACAATAATATCCGCAGATGTTTTTTTTGCCACCTTTGCAAGATAGAATGAATCGCCCACAAAATCTGCAACTTTCTGTGCTTCCTCCGGCGCATAGTAATGTGCAAGTATTACGGCATTCTTTTCTGATTTTAGTTTCTCTATTTGTTTTTCCATTGTAATCTTTCACCTCATAAGCTGCATAAAACATCAATATATATGTTAACATATAACTTTACATCTGTCAACTTATCTGTAAACTTTTCTTCGCTTTTACAAAAACTATTCGTCAATAAGGTTTCCCTTTTTAACATTGTTTTCGATCAGTTTACTTGTATATTCCCAAATATCCCTTGAACCAAACTGCGATTTCTTCTGACGGTTTATAACCTGAGATTTCTTAATCTTGTGAGCTCTCCAATCCTTACCGTTATTAGAATCATTCAGTATAAGCGGTTGGAAGTTATCCATAGTCCTTGCAAATTTTGCCTCGGCTGTTTCCCCTGCTTCGAATTCTTCGAAAAGAGCTATCATTTCTTTCTTCTGCTCATCGGGAAGCATACCAAAAATTCTGTTTGCTGCTTTTTCTTCTCTTTCACTTTGGGTAGCAAGATTATCTGTATCGTAAGCGTATGTATCGCCTGCATCAATCTCAACTATATCGTGAATCAATGCCATCATCATTGATTTTGCAACATCAAATTCTTCGTTTGCATATTCCTTTAGAAGGTATATCATGATCGCCATGTGCCAGGCATGTTCGGCATCGTTTTCTTGTCGTTTATATCCTTTGAGATGAGTTTGCCTGTATATTTCCTTTTCTTTATCTATCTCAAGAATAAAATCAAGCTGTTTTTGAAATCTATTTGAATCCATTTTACTGCACTTCCTTTAATCTTTTATAAAAGTAAATGTCAAGTTTCCAAGATTGCAATATTATTATACTATAAATATTACAATGATTCAATAAATTCACAAAATGCAAAAAAATTCTGCCGGAATTTTTGCCGTAACACGAAACAAGCAGAACCGAGATTTTTCCAAAGTCTCGATTCCGCTTATCTTTGTTTGATACTATATAAGCATAGCCTTAGATTACATATTGTAATTTAGTGCTATGCTTATTTTTGTTATAAAGACTCGTTTAAGCAGATTGTTCCAATGAAAAATTTTACAACTAATGTTTTTCTTGTGTTCATTAAATGTTGTAACACTTATAAAATTCACTCATACTATGTAGTACGAGGTGATAACAATGTTTATTTCGATTATAAAAGATTCTATTATCCTGTTTCTGCTTATGTATGCGCTCATTGACTTGTGCCGACATTTTACACATCTTTTAAGCAAATGGCTCTATGTTGAACCTCCACAACACGGAATATATCTCTGGGATGCAACCTGCCGTTCTGTCTGCAGTCTGGAATGTTCTCTCCGCTCGATTGCAGCAAAACAGTCATCTCCTGTTTATGTTATTTTCAACATAGAAGAAACCGAAAAATACGAAATCTTAATCCGTCTTTATCAGGAATATGATAACATAATCCCTGTCACCCGGGAAGAATGCCTCAATTTCATCACAAGCGGAATATATCCGACCGTTTTTTCAGTACATAATAAAGCGGCAGTCCCATTCCCAGACAAATAACCAGTTCCCCTGCTCCAACAGTTAAAATGTTATATAAAAGCGCCGGGGAGTCCGGGACAATGAAAAATAGCATACTACCAACAATCAGTGCATTGGAGAGGACAGGTACCAGCATAGCAAGCACCGGTTTTTTCCGCAGAAGCCTTGTGCCCAAGGCTCCCAATAAGGTAGCCAAAGACCCAAAAATAACATCATATATTCCAACGCTACCCACCAGATTCGCTACCACACACCCCACTGTTAAGCCGGGAACAGCAAAATCAAAAAGCAAGGGCAACGCAGTTAATGCTTCTGAAATCCGGAATTGCACCGGACCATATGAAATGGGTGCAAAAGCCAAAGTAAGTACAGCATAAAGAGCTCCCAACACTGCTCCATACACCAGTTTTTTTGTTTTATTCATGGTGATGGTCACAGCTGCCGCAACAACCGGAGCACTTTTTCTTTGGCTCATAGGTTAAATTGTTGCGCTTATAATAATCCTCAATAGCTGCTTCAATAGCTTCTTCTGCCAGCACTGAACAGTGAACTTTTGCCGGCGGCAGACCGTCTAATGCTTCCATAACAGCCGCATTGGTCAACTGTCTTGCTTCTTCAATTGTTTTGCCCTTCACCATTTCCGTTGCCATAGAGCTGGTGGCAATGGCAGCACCGCAGCCAAAAGTTTTGAACTTGCAGTCAACAATCACACCGTCTTCAATTTTCATATACATTTTCATAATATCGCCGCATTTGGCGTTACCAACCTGACCAACT
>SVJT01000055.1 GCA_015068865.1 Oscillospiraceae bacterium
TAGAAACAACGGTTACATTAATGCCGGCATTATTTTTAATATACTGACCCAAAACACCGCCGTAACCATAATATGTACCTGATGTACCACCGGTACCCATAGTCATTTTTGTGCCGGCAGCACCCTTTGTGTCGGCAGAACCACCGCAAGCAGTCAGTGCTAAAAGCATAACCAATGCCAACGCGATTGAAATCATTCTTTTCATAATTTTTCCTCCATAACATAAAATAATTTATTTATTATTATACAATATCTTTGATTTTTTTTCAAGTCTTTATTTCATTTTTTAATAATATAAATAAAATTAACTTTATTTTTAGAAAAATTTCGAAAAAAATTTTTTATCATATTTCAAAACTATAATAAACAAAGAAAAAAACTGCAGCAAACACCTCATTTTACTGCAGTTTTTCTAATGATGTCAATTACTGTATCACAATATTCGCCGTGGGACTGATGATATTCACCATGGTTTTGCCGGGATTGATGAGAAGAGGTGTGCCATCAGCTTTTTTATAGGTCGTATCCCCGCTACGGGAGGATTTTGACCAGGTAATCTCTTCATAGGCACCGTTGGTGAAATAATACCCTTTACCACTGCCGGTGGTAATGATTTCTCGACGGTCACTGCCATCTCCTAAGGATGTATCATGAATTAACTGCACAATTACATTCTTCACAGACAGCGTTTCCCCGTTCTGCAAGGCATGGGGTTGACCGTGAATGGTTTTTTCATACAATTTCTTGTCTGCATTGTAACGGTACCCCGTCTGATAAAAGGAAGAATAATTTAAATCTATGGTGTTGGCAACCTTATCACCGGGCAAGTCAAAATAAGCTTCTGCATATTGAATACCGTTTTTGCGATCAGTTTCCTGCACATAGCCCTTAGACGTTGCTGTTTCCTTAATTTTCTGAATGCTGGTATACGCACTATGCCAATCGCCTTTATATTTTTCCTCGCGCCAGAAAATGTTTCCGTCAGTACCCACAACACCGTTGATGTTGTTAATACCAAAGGATGAAATCTCCTGGCTGGCTCTGGGACTCCAGCCGTAATGAGTATAAATCGCATTATTCTCCATTACATAATCTAAAAAGTAGTGCCTGGAAGAACGAACCGGACCGATTTTAGCGGTATCAACGCCACGGAAGAAGGACAGGAAGCGGGTTGCGCCGCCTTCCACCGTCACTTCATAAATCAGATAGGCTTCATCAAGACCTGCGTGAGGACGGGCATCTCTATTGTCATTATCAACCATAATTCCGATGGGGCGCTGGTTGGTGTTGACATATGTCTGAAAAAAGCTTTCAATTTCTGCCTTATCTTTATCTTCCGGTGCTACCGCCACCGGTGTCTCCGACGCAACAGGTGTTTCCTCTCCATTGGTTGTACTGCTTTTCGCTTTACAGCCCGAAAGCAACATCATAACCAGTAAAAACCACACAAACAACCTTCTTTTTTTCATTCTCACGCACTCCTTTTCATTCGTGTTTCCCTTATAAAAATTATATCATATAAAAAAGAATGTGTAAAGAGTGAAACGTATTGCTTATTCATTTTTATCATCCGTGGCAGGGTTATTAATCAGCTTACCGTTTTCTTCAAATCTTGAGCCATGACAGGGGCAGTCCCAGGAATGTTCTGCTTTGTTATATTTCAAAGCACAACCCATATGAGGGCACCTTGGCGACGTTGGTGTAAGCAGCCCTTTTACCGATTCAAACAAATTGACAGCAAGCTGTGGATGCCATACACTTCGCGTGGGTGCATATAGCTCCCTATATTCATTTTGGATTCCCCGCACCAGATCCGTCAACACCATAGCCGAAACCATAGAAGATGTCATCCCCCATTTATTGAACCCCGTTGCCACATATACATCAGGCATTGCTTTCGAATACTGACCGATATACGGAACAGAATCAAGTGTCATACAATCCTGGGTCGCCCATCGGCCGACCTCACGGGCAGAAGGATAATATTTGCTGACCACTCCTTCAAGTTCAGCCCAATTCCCACCTTCGCTGCCGGTTCGATGGCTTCCGCCACCCAGCAACAACAAATTCTTATACCCTCTGAAAGATAGTCCGTCTATTCCTTCATCCACATACATATCTTTCATTTCTAACACGTTTTCCAGCGCCAGAACATAGGACCTGTGCTGATACATTTTGAGAAAATATCCGCCATGCTTGTTGATAAAGGGAAAATGTGTTGCCACAATTATTTTTTTCGCCGTAATTTTTCCTCTGTTTGTAACAGCTGTATGTGGTTTTAACCCGAGAACTTTTGTATTTTCATAAACAGCTAAATCTTTTGTAATTCCATAGGCAAATTTTAGTGGATGAAACTGCGCCTGCTTCTCTATTTTAACCGCACCGGCAACATCAAAGGGCAGTTCTGTTTTTTCACAGAATTCAGCCTTACAACCGATTTTATCTAATGCTTTCATCTCTTTTTCTATGATTGCTCTGTCCGTTAGAGAATACACGAAAGAGTTACAGAAATTCAAATCGGTCTCTAAGGAAGAAGCTATTTTCGTTAATTCCTCTAAAGCATTTTTTTGACTTTGATAATACAGCTTTGCCTGTTCAGTACCGTACATATTGATGATTTTATTATATATAAGACCATGCTGAAATGTAATTTTAGCAGTTGTTCCATTGGTTATGCCGGCACAAATCCGATCTGCCTCAACCAAAATACAATCCACCCCGGCCTTCTGCAGCATATAGGCGCACAAAATGCCGCACAAGCCACCGCCAATGATTAAAACATCGGTATTCATATCACCTTGCATTGTCGCAAAGCTGCTCTTTTCAATATTATGTTTCCAAATAGATTCCATATGGTCACCCCTTTTGCAATTTTTCCATATACAAAAAATCGGAACAAGGAAAACTTGCTCCGATGTATAATATATCCTTTACTTGAACGATGGCGGTTTAACCTCTGTGTTTTTAAATTCACCCTCGCCCGGCGAAGGCTCGGACATACTAAAATACATTTTCGCCGCCTTTGTGGTTCCGAAATCACGATTGGAGCCGGTATTCTGCACCTTGTTGAATGCCTCTCTGAACATAGCATTATGCGCCTCTTCTCGGTTTAACAGAAAGTCAATAGTTTCTTTTACCTTTTTATCATCAATCTGTCTGTATAAATACTCATATACCACCTTAGCACGTTGTTCCGATGCAATGTTGGATAACAAATCGGCACACAAATCTCCTGTTACCGTTACATAGTCAGCCGTCCACGAATATCCCGATGCATTAATCAGCCCCGGATTCAGACCCAGCAAAACATGGGATTGAATTTCGCCGGCAGGCACTTTGGATGCATCCACATCGTGACCGTTTAACAGATTAATTGTCTGCGCAATCATTTCCATATGTCCCAATTCTTCTGCCGCAATATCCAAAAACAAATCCTTAATTTCAGGGTCTTTAATCCTGAAGCTTTGGGACATATACTGCATAGCGGCTTTCAGTTCTCCGTTTCCGCCACCAAGCTGTTCCTGAAGCAGTGCCGCATATTGGGGATTCGGCTTTTCAATTTCAACAGGATGAAATAACAGTTTTTCGTGTTTAAACATTTAAATACCTCCTTGCTTTTTTCTTATTATTGGCAACTCAAGGAAGAATCATACATAAAAAAGCCACCTAATGGGTGGCTTTTCATAATCATTAAGCATACTACCGTTTCCGTGCAAATAAATGATATTTAACTCTATTAGGTTTTGTTTCTGCATGGACAGTATGAATGTCACAATATAAATACGGTGCACAGGATGTATCCACACGACCGGCTCGTTCAGGAATATCGAACTTTCCTTCCTTATAGGAAGGGTCTAAAATGCAAAAATCCTTACCGTCAGTAGAAATCAGGGCAATATAGTGTCCACCTTTGGTAAAAAGGCCAATAGTTGCCCCCTCAGGCACACACACATGGGCAATAATTTGTCCACCCTTTTGCAAGTGAGCTACAGCCTCATCCAAATCGCTTGTCTTAGTATATTCCAGTTGATATTTCTCAGCAATCACCGGTGCCAGCACATTCATATCGGTGCCTCTGCCGTAATTTGCCTCGCAGGCTTCGGAAATAGCGATGCAATCTTCAATGCTTAAGCTATGATTGGTCAATGCCTCCACCACCATACAAACGCAACAAGGGCCGCAACCGGAAGCCGCCACACTGCGGATTCTGTCCGTTGGGGAAACGTCAGGATCTTTCATACGTGTATGATAGGGAATGTGCCGATGTTGAAGCTGATTTATGTATTTCATAATATTCTCCTTTGGCAATGATAATAAAAATATTCTCTTTATTTGTACGCTCTGTGCCGTTTTTCAACAGCTGACTACCGTTTACGGGCAAATAGGTAGTATTTGGTATAACCGGGTTGACCTTCTGCGTCCACCTTATGAATATCACAATATAAGTAAGGAGCATGAGAGATATCCACGTGTTCTGCCCGTTCAGGAATCTCGTATTTTTCTTTTGTGTAGGAAGGGTCTAAAACGCAAAAATCCTTACCGTCAGTGGAAACCAAAACCATAAAATGTCCCCAATTAGTAACAAAAAGACCGATCTCTTTCCCCTCAGGAATACCCGCACGGATAATGGCTTGTCCGCCCTTTTGCAGATGGGCTACTACTTCCTCCACATCATTCGTTTCAGCATAGGTCATGTTATATTTCTCAGCAATCACCGGTCCTAAAACCGTCATATCAGTACCTCTGCCGTAATTTGCCTCACAGTCTTCGGAAATAGCAACACAATCCTCAATCCGTAAGGTGTTGTTTGTCAGGGCATTTACCACCATGCACGCACAGCAAAGACCGCATCCGGAACGTGCTACATTGCGGAGCTTATCCTCCTCTGAAACCCCCTCCATTTTCACATGAGTGTGATAAGGAATGTGACTATACTCACGCTGATTAATATATTCCATAACCTTCTCCTTCAATCTAAATAAATCTTATGTTTTTGATTATAACAAAAAGAGAAACACCGGTCAATACAATAATTTTATGGAATTTTTTTATATCAAGATCGTTCTGATTCTCTTATTACCCAAAATCGTGTCGTATACCTGCGTCTATGTTATATTTTTCAAAGTCCTTCACAATTTCTTCCACCACAAAAAAATCATCTTCAATGGTTTCATCCTGAATAATTCGTTTAATCTCCCCGAGGATTACCAAGGCTACGGAATGTATGTCATCCGTATCAATATGAATATATTCTATGGCCTGTTGAATGGCTTCACTGACTACCCCTGCAAAAATTTCTAATTTAACGTCCATACATATCCCTTTTCGGGATGTTTATGTTATACCATTATGGGATAATATTTGTCAAGAGGTGATTGTATGTGATTACGAGAAATAAGAAAAGCCAAAGGTATTTCTCAACTAAAGCTGGCTATGGATTTAAACACAACGCAAAACACCATCAGCCGTTACGAAACCGGCGCACATGAACCAGGCATTAAAGAATTAATCCTGATTGCTGACTATTTTCAAATTTCAATCGATTATCTTGTAGAAAGAACAGATAATCCCAAGATGGCAGATTAACCTTTATTAATATTTTGTTATAAAATAAATACATCACATTAACAAAAAAAAGACAGATTTCTTTGTCGAAATCTGTCTTTTTTTCTGACTTTCATGTTCATAATGGATGCAATCTCTTTTTGTTATTTCTATCAAGTTGTAATGGTGACATTTATCAGTGGCATTATCGGTGACATTTATACAAACAAACTCGCCAAAGCGAGTTTGCACCATACTTCTTCCTTATTCACTATTCCTTATTACTTTCCAAAAATCCGTACACAAATGAACTTTAGGGAATAGTGAAGAGTGAATAGGTAATAAGTAAAAATCCGCACACTTATGTGTACGGATTTTTGGTACGCCTGATAGGAATCGAACCTACGCACCCGGCTCCGGAGGCCGGTGCTCTATCCACTGAGCTACAGGCGCATATAAAGGGGATTTTTCAATCCCCGTTATTTTGTGTAATCTTATAAGAAAGTGTCATTAGGCTGTCACTTAAATGGACATTCTCCACCGCTATATTCTCCGGCACTTCAATATCTGTATAAGAAAAATTTAACAGACCCTTAATGCCAATTTTCACAAGCCGCGGCACCACCATTTCAATGGCCAGCTTTGGCAATGCCAAAATAGCAATATCCACGCGGTTTTCAGTACAAAAACTTTCCAGATTCTCCATAGTTTGAACCGGCAGCCCTTGAATAATCTGTCCGGAAAGCTCCGGGTCTTTATCAAAGATGCCCACCAATTCAAAACCACGTTTTGCAAAATTGGAGTGATTCGCAAGGGCATGACCCAAGTGACCGGCACCAACAATAATGGTTTTATAGCCATTGGACAAGCCTAAAATATCACCAATTTCACGGTACAAATTTTCAATATCATACCCATATCCCTGCTGACCAAAACCGCCAAAGCAGTTAAAGTCCTGCCGGATTTGAGAGGCAGTAACGCCCATTTTCTTCCCCAATTCCCCGGAGGAAATACGGGTTACGCCTTTTTTCAGCAATTCACCCAAATAACGGTAATATCGCGGAAGGCGCTTCACAACAACAACCGGAACATCTCTGTTCGCACTTTTCATTTACTTACTTCCTTTTACAGAGACGAAATCGTCTCCATGACATATTCAGCGAATTTCTCGCCGGTAGCACCGGTATCACGACCGGTAATCACCAGTTTCTTTTCCTGGTACATACAAATATCCAAAGCTTTTTCCAGCTTGTCTGCTTCTTTCTGATAGCCGATGTGAGATAAAAGCATTACACCTGCGCGGATAATACTGCAGGGATCAGCATATTTGTCACGGCCTTCTGCCACCATACGGGGTGCAGAACCGTGAATAGCTTCAAACATAGCATAGCGTTTACCCAGGTTTGAGCTGCCGGCAGTACCAACACCACCCTGGAATTCAGCCGCTTCATCAGTAATAATATCGCCGTAGAGATTCGGCAGAACCACAACCTGGAACTGGGTTCTTCTCTTTTCATCTACCAGCTTTGCGGTCATAATATCAATGTACCAGTCATCAAATTCAATATCGGGATATTCTTTAGCAACCTCTTTGCAAATGTTTAAGAACTTACCGTCAGTGGTTTTAATAACGTTTGCCTTAGTAACTGCTGTTACTCTTGTTTTGCCGTTTTTCTTAGCAAATTCAAAAGCCGCACGGGCAATACGTTCACTACCCTCCTGGGTCGTTACCGTAAAGTCAATGGCTAAATCATCATTAAAATGAATACCCTGACTTCCCAAAGCATAACCGCCTTCTGTATTTTCACGGAAGAAGGTCCAGTCAATGCCCTGCTCCGGCACCTTAACCGGGCGCACGTTGGCAAACAAATCCAGTTCTTTACGCATGGCTACGTTAGCACTTTCAATGTTGGGCCAGGGATCACCGGCACGGGGTGTGGTGGTTGGGCCTTTTAAAATAACGTGACAAGCCTTTAATTCTTCCAGCACATCATCCGGAATGGCTTTGCCGGCTTTCACACGGTTTTCAATGGTGAGCCCGTCAATATTACGGAACTCTACCTTGCCCTTTGCCACTTCATCCTTTAATAAGTATTCCAGAATACGCTGTGCCGCTTTCGTGATGGCAGGACCAATGCCGTCGCCGCCGCAAACGCCGATGATGATAGTATCCAGCGTACTGTAATCAATAAAATCCTTTTGCGCTTTCATTTTTTCCACACGCGCAAGCTGCTGTTCTATAATGGCAGCAAATTTTTCTGCTGCACTCTGAATGGTCTCTGCCATGATTAGTATCTCCTTTTTTTATGTAAAAATTACTGATTCTGCATCTTGATATAATTAATCAAACCACCGGCATAAAGCATTTCTTTCTGACGGTCAGACGCAGTAAGAATTGTAACATACTTCTTACCCTTTGTCAAGTTTTCCACTATAATTTCATCCCCTGCCGCAATCTGTGCAGGTGCGTCATTGATGGCCAGTTCATCGCCCATATCAATGTCATCATAATCGGCTTCATTCTTAAATACCAAGGGCAGAATACCGGAGTTAATCAGGTTTGCCATATGGATTCTGGCAAAGGATTTTGCCAGCACACCTTTAATGCCTAAGTATAACGGTGCCAATGCCGCATGCTCACGGGAAGAGCCCTGACCGTAATTCACACCGCCGATAATAAATCCGCCGCCGTTTGCTTTTGCGCGGGCAGGGAATTCTGGGTCACAGGGCGTTAAGCAGAATTCAGCAAGATGCGGAATATTAGAGCGGAAGGGCAACAATTTTGCATTCGAAGGCATAATGTGGTCTGTTGTAATGTTATCTTCCACCTTAATCAGGCTCTTACCGGTGACTGTTTCCGGCATTTTAGTGTTTAAGGGGAAGGGCTTAATGTTCGGTCCTCTCACCACTTCAACCTCTGCGCCATTTTCAGCCGGTGCCACCACCATATTATCATTTGCAAGGAATTTTTCCGGCATGGTTACTGTCGGTGCTTCGCCCAGTTCTCTAGGGTCTGTTAAAACACCTGCAATGGCAGATGCTGCTGCCACTTCGGGGCTCACCAGATATACCTGAGCAGAAACCGTTCCACTTCTGCCTTCAAAGTTACGGTTAAAGGTTCTCAAAGAGATAGCATTTGTTTTCGGAGACTGACCCATACCAATACAAGGACCGCAGGCAGACTCTAAAATACGGGCACCGGCTGCAACCATATCAGCCAAAGCGCCATTTTGTGCCAGCATTGTCAGCACCTGTTTGGAACCGGGGGCAATTACTAAGCTCACATCCGGATGAACAGTTTTGCCCTTTAAAACGGCTGCCACCTTCATCATATCGGCATAAGAGGAGTTGGTACAGCTGCCAATCGCCACCTGGTCAACCTTAATCTTGCCGATTTTGCTGACCTCCAGCACATTATCCGGGCTGTGGGGTTGTGCTGCCAGCGGCTCAATTTCTGAAAGATTTACAGCAATTTCTTCATCATAAATGCAGTCGCTATCAGCCGCAAGGGGGGTATAATCCTGTTCGCGACCCTGAGCCTTCAAGAACGCATGAGTCGTTTCATCACTGGGGAAAATAGAGGTGGTTGCACCCAGTTCTGCACCCATATTGGTAATGGTGGCACGTTCCGGAACAGAAAGAGTCGCCACGCCTTCACCGGTATATTCTAAAATTTTGCCTACGCCACCTTTAACGGAAAGCATTCTGAGAACAGTTAAAATAACATCTTTTGCTGTTACCCAGGGGCGCAGTTTACCGGTTAATTTAACATTTAAAATTTTGGGCATGGTGATGTAATATGCACCACCACCCATAGCAACGGCTACATCCAAACCGCCGGCACCAATAGCCAGCATACCCAAGCCACCGCCGGTGGGGGTATGGCTATCAGAACCAAGCAAGGTCATACCCGGCACACCAAAGCGTTCTAACTGTACCTGATGACAAATACCGTTACCGGGACGAGAAAAATAAATACCGTGTTTATTGGTAACTGTCTGAATATATTTATGGTCATCCGCGTTTTCAAAACCGGACTGAATGGTGTTATGGTCAATATATGCCACCGATTTTTTGGTTTTAACCTTATCGATGCCCATCGCTTCAAACTGAAGATATGCCATGGTACCGGTGGAATCCTGTGTCAGAGTCTGGTCGATGCGAATGGAAATTTCTTCACCGGCCTTCATTTCACCGCTGACCAAATGTTCTTTAATAATCTTTTGTGCTAATGTTAATGCCATTTTATGACCTCCTAAATACCTAATAGAAATATTATATCTTTTTTTAGGCTTCTTGTCAATAAAATCAATGACAAAACATTTTATCTATTGTTTTTAAGAAAGTTACAAGTATACACAAATTCCACTTTATCCCCCTGTTTTAACATATACTGCGAACAGCCAAACATCGGCTTTTCTCCATTCACCTTATAAAACCAACCGGAGGTATCACCGCAATCAAATTCGTATAAATTGCCAATCCCTTCAATGTATGCTGATTGATACATGGGTGTATAAACAAATTCAAAATGAATCCCTCTGCTTTTCGTTTCGCGAAGAAGCAAATCAAACACTGTCTCCCCTTCTGTAAATGAAACGGTTTCTTCCTGCAGAATCCATCCACCTGACGGAATGAACTCCCGTTTTTCGTCTGCAAGTACATCCGGATTCTTTAACACCTCGTCACAGCATATAGACAAGGTGCAATTTGGTTCCGTTTCCGGCTCCGCTTCTTCCTTTTCCTCCGTTATTGACGGCTCCTCTGTTGCAGATCTCTTTTCAATGCCCTTATCCTCAACATCGCTTTTTTCCTTTTTTGATGTTTCTTGTTCATTCTCTTGTTCAACCGCAACGACTTTCTCCTGACTAACCGTTACGGGGCTTGCTGTAGGTGCTGCTGTTTCTTGCACGAAAACATCTTCTGAACCCTTGTTTATTGCGGTTTTGCCATCAGGTTGCTCTCCTCCCATAAATGCCAGCATCAGAATAAACAAGATTGCTGTTACAATCCCTGCAATTCGTACACTTTTTCGTTTCATTTCCCAATCACTTCCGCAAACCGCATAATCATGGTCGAAACCTCTGCTCTTGTGGCTGTTTTCGTTGGCGCCAAAAGATTTCCCTCCACGCCATTGATAATGCCTGTATCAACTGCATATTTCATCGCCTCACGAGCATATTCCGATATGTTGCCTGCATCCTGAAAATCAAAAGAACCCTTCACCGTTTTCACATCAAATCCGCAAAAAGCAGCATACCGATACAGTATCACTGCAAGCTGTTCCCTTGTAATGGCTGTATTCGGTGCAAACTCAGTCTCTGACACTCCGGAAATCAGGTTATTGCTTGCTGCCCACGACACACTGTCGCTAAACCAGCTTCCCGAAGGAACATCTGCAAAGCTTCCCTCCTGATGATTTTCCTCCGGCGATGCCAACCGATACAGCACCGTAACCAACATTCCTCTTGTCATCGTCGCATTGGGTTCAAACCCATAGTCTGTCCCTTGCAGCAAATTCTTTTCATAAACATATTTTACTGCATCATAATACCACGTTCCCGACCGGACATCAGAAAATGTGTTTTCTGTAAAAATTGACGGTGCCTCTTCTTGCTGTGCACTCTGATTGTCTTCCTCTTTTTCCTCCGGAGCGATTATTATACCCTTGTCCGAAGATGTTCCGCCACCGCCGGAAACATATGGTCTGTCAAGGGAAATGTTTATCCGTTTAACTATATGCTTTTCTGCATCTTCGGCTGAAATGTTCAGCTGACCCATCTGAGTTATATAACCGGCAGCCGAAACCGAGTATGAATACACACCCTCCGCCAGGTCATAGCAATTTTTAGAAACAGGTTCAATTCCTTCTATTTTTACCACACCGCCACTTGGCGCAGTTGTAAAAATCACCGGGCAATCTGTTAGACCGGAAGCATTTGCTTCTGCCATTGCACACGCAGAAAAATCATACATTCTTTCTCCGTTTTTTAACAACAACTGCCAAGCCAGTAAACCCCTGAACCCCTGCTCCGTGGCAAATGCATTCGGAAATCCTGTTAAATCTCCATTTGCGGTTGACAGCAAACCGTCAATCAGACTGTTTTCACTTTTTTGAATTGTCGCCGCATCTACGTTCATTGCTGAAAAAGCGCAAATTGCCAACCCGGTGGATGCCGATTCATAGCCTTCAAATCCATCAATTAATCCATCCGGTCGTTGCTCTCTCTGCACAATTTCAATCGCATCATCTACAACATTTTTCACGCCGTCCGTTGCTTCATAGTAAGGCGAAAGTGCTAATATCATGGGTGTCATAGCATCTGTACCATATTCCACAACCTGCCAATCCGCAGCACTTATCACCGCTGCCTCCACAAGTTTTCCTATTTGTTCTTCCGTTGCATAGCTATCTGCCTGGGACAAGGCAAGGATCACATAAGGCAATGTATATATATTTGTCACCGCCCCATCCTCACTGTCAACTAAAGCCGTCAGCTTGCTCACAAGATCAAAATGTTCATATTGTTCTGTATAAATGCTCCGTGCATCATAACCAAGTGCCCGCAATGCTAAAATACCTTTTGATAAATCCCCCGGTGTTTCTGCTGTTT
>SVJT01000001.1 GCA_015068865.1 Oscillospiraceae bacterium
GATGCCATTGTAGCTTGCGTGGACGGTGGTTCCAATGCCGCAGGTCTCTTTGCAGGCTTCCTCAATGATCCCGTGGATATTTACGGAATCGAGCCTTTGGGCAGAGGTCCTAAGCTTGGGGATCATGCCGCCAGCCTGAAATACGGTACCGAAGGCGTTATGCACGGCTTTAACAGCATTATGCTGAAGGATGAAAACGGCGAGCCTGCTCCTGTTTATTCCGTTGCCAGCGGTCTTGACTATCCCTCTTCTGGTCCTGAGCACGCGTTCTGGCAGGAACTGGGTCGCGTGAAATATGATGTGATTGACGATGAAGAAGCCATCGATGCTTTCTTCCGTCTCTCCCGCTTAGAGGGCATCATTCCGGCCATTGAAAGCTCTCATGCCGTTGCTTATGCTATGAAGCTGGCAAAAGAAAAGAAACACGGTTCCATTCTCTTGTGCCTCTCCGGCCGTGGCGATAAGGATATGGACTATGTATTGGAAAATTTCCCAATGAAATAAAATGACAACGATTAAAGGCTCTCGCAAATTGCGAGAGCCTTTTTATTATTACCCTTATACTCCGGTCAGGTCAAAAGATGGTGTATATTCTGACTTTGCACTTGATTTCTCCTGCATATAGGCGTTGTCAAACCCCAGTTCCAGCGCTGCATCAACAACTGAATGATATTCAAACGTCGTGATTCTCCGGTTAATCTCGGGATAGTCTCCCAAATGCCCGTTGGGCGTATACTGACTCATTAAACTGAGAATAAAACTCTCCGTACCAAACTGTTCTTTCAGGCTTTTTAAAATCTCAATGGAATCCTTCCGGCACCCGGGCAGTACAAGATGACGAACAATCACACCCGATTGCATGATCCCTTCTGCATCTGTTTTCGGCGTGCCGCAAAGGGTCACCATTTCACGAAGGGCAGCCATTGCAAATTCAAAATAATCCGGCGCCAAGCTATATTTCTTAGAAAGTTCAGATGATTTATATTTTACATCTGTCAGAAAAATATTAATATACCCCTGCAAAGCCTTTATGGTTTCCGGCTTTTCATAGCCACCCAAATTTGCAACAAACGGAATGTGCATGTTGCTCCGCACACGGTGGATGGCAGAGATAATCTGAGGCAGATAGGGCGTTGGGGTGACAAGGTTGATGTTGTGTGCACCCTGCTCCTGCAGCTTGAGAAAAATTTCACCAAGCCGTTCACTTGATACCTCTTTACCAAAGCCACCAATGCTGATGTCATAATTCTGACAGTACCGGCAGGCTAAATTGCATCCGCTGAAAAACACTGTGCCCGAGCCCCTTGTGCCACTGATGCAGGGTTCTTCCCAAAAATGCAGAGCTGCTCTTGCCACTTTAATGTTATCGGTTGCACCACAAAAACCAACTGTCTTTGTTCTGTCAACACCGCAGTTTCTGGGGCACAGGGTGCAGTTTTTTAATTGATCCATCGTCAAACACTCCATCTTTAGCCTACTTAAAAATGGTCGACGAAGCGTAAAACCGTTTCGCCGACCATTGTATCAGAACCTGAAATCTCTACGATTGGAGTTCTTAATATCCTCAATGTTTTGTTTTGCAATACCCTTAACCTTTTCCTTAGGAATCTTCTCCAGCTCCTGCTCAATCATCCGATAGCCAACTTCTTTGGTTTCGGGGGTTGCATAATCCTCTAAAAATTCCGTTAAGGTCATAAGGGCATTGGGGTGACAGCAGTTTAAAATCTGTCCGGTTTTGCAAAGCTGCATAAAGCGGTCACCGGTTCTGCCTTCGCGGTAGCAAGCAGTACAGAAAGAAGGAATAAAGCCCATTTCCATCAGCCAACGCACCACCTCATCCAGGGTTCGGGAGTCAGATACATCAAACTGCTCCGTATCGTGAGGACGTTCTTCTTCCGTATAACCACCAACGGAGGTACGGGAAGCACCGCTAATCTGAGAAATACCCACCCGAAGAGCCTTAGCACGAACCTCCTCTGATTCTCTGGTGGAAATAATCATACCCGTGTAAGGCACCGCCATACGGATGCAGGCGATGATTTTTGTAAAAATTTCATCTGAAATGCCGTTGTCAAAAGCAGAGGGGTCAATATCGCTGGCACGCTTTAAACGGGGCACGCTAATGGTGTGGGGACCCACACCGTGAACAGCCTCTAAGTGCTCAGCATGCATTAAAAGACCGGCAAATTCATATTTATAAAGCTCTAAGCCAAAGAGAACGCCTAAACCCACATCGTCAATGCCGCCTTCCATGGCACGGTCCATGGCTTCCGTATGGTAAGCATAGTTGTGCTTGGGACCGGTGGGATGCAGCTGTTCATAGCTTTCCTTGTGATAGGTTTCCTGGAACAGAATGTAGGTGCCGATGCCGGCTTCCTTCAGCTTGCGGTAATTCTCTACTGTGGTGGCTGCAATGTTCACATTCACACGGCGAATATCGCCATTTTTGTGATGAACGCTGTAAATGGTGTTGATACAGTCTAAAATGTATTCAATGGGGTTATTCACCGGATCTTCTCCGGATTCAATGGCAAGGCGCTTATGTCCCATATCCTGCAGAGCGATAACCTCAGCACGAACCTCTTCCTGGGTCAGCTTTTTGCGAGGAATTTCCTTATTCTGATAATGATACGGGCAATATACACAGCCGTTCACGCAATAATTGGAAAGGTAAAGGGGCGCAAACATCACAATGCGGTTGCCGTAAAACGCCAGTTTGATTTCTTCTGCAATTTTATACATCTCCTGAATTTTTTCAGGAATTTCGCAGGCCAGTAACACAGATGCCTCACGGTGGGTTAACCCCTCACAATGCATACCGGTTTCGGTCTTCTTCGGTCTTGCTTTTTCAAGCAGGCTGTCAATCAATTCAATGTTGTTTTTGTTTTCTTCTGCATACTGCAGCGTATCTAAAATCTCTTCATGGCTGATAAATTCTTCAGCCTTTAAAGATTTGGGGTTAAATTTTGCCATATTGATCATCCCTTGTTCTAAAAAATATTCTTCTTTTATTATATCATAATTTGCCGTAAAATCAACTGTTTGCAATATAAAAAGGCTGTAAAATCTTTTTACAGCCTTTTTTGTTCTTATCGATACTTTTTACAGAAAGGACACTCCGGTCGATCACACAACGTCACATTGGGGTCTTCACGGAATAATTCCATACCGATTTCATACAGCTGTTTTAAATCGATACAGCTCACGGTACCCAGACCCAAAGGCACTTCTTTAATTTCAAGTCCCTTTGCTATGGCACGTTGATAAAACTTGGCTTTTTTGCCTACCGGCTCGTAAAAATCCCGACAACCGGGCACGTGGTTGTGAATCACCTCGGTGAGTTGTTTACCGTCTGCTTCCTGAATTTTCACAATGGCATTTTCCAAAAATGCTGATTTTGCCTGATATTCTAAAAAATGAATAAAAGTGTTACTGCCCAAACCGCAGCCAAAGAACACAACCTTGCCGCCCATCTCCCAGGCTTTTGCCGCCGGACTGGTGTCCGATACAGGTGCATCCAATAAGCCCTGCTCTTTCACACAAGCCTCGGCTTTTTTGCCAATGCCTGCCCAGGAATGGCTGCAATGATCACTGCGCTTGGCGTCAAATTTCTTCAAAAGCACCTTCGGTATGGTACCAACCCAAATGTTATCAATATTATCAGGTGAAAACGGTCGGTAGTTTCTTGCCTTGTTCACCGTACCCTCAAAAGCAACATAGGGACGGGTAAAGGTGGGCATCAGCACGCCGCCACTTTCCCCAACAGTTTCATAAAAAGCCTCAATCACCGTTTCGGCACCGCCTTTAATGTGTCCGCAACCGGACTGGCTGGAATGTACCAATAAAATATCTTCTTCAATACCCAAAGCCTGCAAGGTGTCTTTAATCTGTTCTTTGGTAATGTCATTTGCATTGGTAACCGAAAGATAACCGCTATCAGCTAAAAATAGCACCGCGTTCACATAGGTCTTCACGGTTTTCTCCGTCAGGGGCATAGAACTTTCCCACAAAGCCCCTTCAATGATTTCTTGAAGATTCCGTTTGCCATCCATAGCCGAAAGAATAATCCCCATGGCACCGTACATACCGTCATTAGGCAACTGCCGCCGTTCTGCCTTAGGCAGTTTAATCAAATCGTGAGGAAAACCAATGGTTATGCGGCTTGCCACAATCCCTTTTGCATAGGTAAGCCAACGGTTTTCCTGTGTTTCATTGGGAAGCGCCGGCACCTGCAGGCTCGCAACTGCTTCATCAATTTCAGGTACATTGGCAATCTTTTTAAAGCTTGCAAGCTGTGCCTGTTCCCCCGCCACAAAGAATGCTATACGGTCTTGCTGATTAGTATACTGCTCTCCTTTTGCCATTTCAAAAGCTAACCGTTCTTTAGCAAGCTCTGCTGAGGCTTTTACCATCTCCGGCAGATTCTCTTCGTTCAAAAGCACCATCTGTGCCGCCCAAAGGGTGGTAAAACTCTGTACACGGTGGAGTTTTTCTTCACAAAGCACATCATTACTCTGAATGGAATTGTGCCAATAATAACATTCACAATGCTCAACATAAATGGATGGCACCCCAATGGTGGAATCCCCCACCATACAGTCATCGCCATAATTATACACCCAGGAAACAAATTTTTCCTTATGGGGAAATTCCTTTTCAAAGGCCTTAGCCGCCAAACGGTAAATGTAGTTACCAAAAAATGGCGTCGCATAGGGCACTAAATCTGTTTTAAAATCGGTATCTATGGTTTGCACCGGTGGAGTATCAATATTAAGGCCACCAATCACCTGATTGTGCAGCGCTCCGCCAAAATGGGCTGCCATAGCCGTGTAGCCATAACTTTCCATAGCAAAAACCAGACGGATGGAATATGTAAGAGGCGGTAGTTTGCCCTCATCAATCAGCTTTAACAGTTGTTTCACCATGGCAATGGTCATGGTTACGCTCACCGCATTATCTGCGATAAAAGGTTCATATAAGTGAGCCATCAGCCAGAGTTCCTGTTTCTTTTTGCCGGGAATCAAGGCAGTAACGCCATAAATCTCCCCTTCATAACGATGTCCGTCGGACTCAACAAGCACCTCCACCGCACCGCTTTCTGCCGCCTGACGAAGCTTTCGGCCAACACGGGGCGAAATGGAAAAACCAATAAAATTGCGGTCTTCTGCCTGCACGTGCCAATGGCTTGCATCGTCTGTTCCGGCATTCACCCATTGCACCTCATCCGGCGTATCGGCTGCCGCACGGATGTAATCAGACACAAAGCCCATAGCCCCCAAATCCAAAAGAGGTGAAATGGCATACGGTCGGGGCGGCGTATCCGCATTTAACAGCACCATAGCTCCCCGGCAATCCTCACCGGCATAGACCTGCGCTTCCGTTACCAGCTTCACACGGACGCCACCTACCGGTGTGGCGGTGGAATGTTTGATTAAGTGAAAGGGATGTTTTTCATAATCGGCCACCACCGGCTCAGCAAAAGGAACAGAAGATTTCGTTACCGTGAGCCGCCCTACGCTTGCCTCCCAAGCCATGGGAGTTCGCATATCCATATAGGTGGTTTTGCCGTCTGCCGGAAAGGTTATGATTTCGGCATCAAAGCCCTCTTCTTTTAAAAGGTTATAGGTATAGTCTGCGGCCGCTTTATACTCTTTAAAGGTTTGCCCAAATTCAATGGTGTTCAGTTCTTTACCATGCTTTGCTATCCACTCTGTGTCCTGAGTATCATATAAAAGCCGCAGCATTTTCTGCATATTTTCAATCACTGTCATGATTTTACTCCTTTTCTCTTCCAAAAAACCGTTTTTCAAAGTCGGTCACTCTCTGCTCCAAGGCTTCCAAAAGGGGTTTCACCTCTTTATCCCCCTGAATGTAATCCCTGAGAACTGGACCAACAGATGCACACAGCTCATTGTGGAGAGGAAAATAATAATCCGTTAAGAAACGGGCATAACGCACCAGACGATAGGGGCCGTATAACCGAATATTTTTTTCATCCGGCTGATGTTCCACCGCCACGCTATAGCCTTCTAACACCGCTTTTTTAATGTTGCTGTTTTCGGTGAACACATAGGTGGAGGCTTTAAATTCGTTGCCATCCCAAAGAACGGTGTGACTGTCCGTTGAACCAACCACCGGCAGATTCACGCCCTGACGCTGGGCTTCATAATAAAGGGCTGTTTGCAGATTGTTTTCTTCTGCATTGCCGCCACCCATAATTTCAAAGGCATCGCAAAGACCGTCTTTTAAAATAGCCATAGACATTTCATGGCCCACGTGCCAGCGTACTTTTTCAATGTTCCAGTAAGGATGAGGGAAAATCACCAAACCGCCATAGCGTTTGGCTTCTAAATAGACCCACACTCTGTATAAATATTCCTGCTCATCCACATTTTCAGGAACATCCACCGCTTCTTTTAAGGCTTCTACTTCTTTTTTTATGCGCTCCGGATTTTCTCTGAACACTTCGTTCACACTTTTAGAACTGCCAATGTTCACAATGTGCAAATGACCGCCAAAGCCGTTGTGAATTTCTTCACCCACCGGCAGGAGAAAATCAGTTTTAAAATCAAACTTTTCCCGGGCATATTGACCAATATCATAAAAATAATGGTCGGTAATAACTGCAAAGTCATAACCCATCTGGCGATAGAGAGCCGCCGTCAGTGCCGGGCTGTCATCCCCGTCGGTCATATTGGTGTGAATATGCAAATCACCACGAAGAACACGGCGGTTATATAAATCTTCTTTCAAAGAATAAACGGCTACAATGGACCATTGCTCCGGCCGCTCCATAACCCAACCAAAACTCTTGGGATTCATTTGGTGAGTGGTCAGTTCATGCTTATCATGCTCAAAGGTGCGAATGCGGATATTCCATTGTTGTTCCCCTTTAAAAAAATGAGTTACTTCCAGCACCCCATTTTTGGGCTGAATCTTCAGGGTTTCTCTGTGTTTTTCTATGCCCTTTAACGAAAGCGCCTCATCCATGGGCAGTTCATTTTTATCTGCCGGGATAATCTGCACCTCATAGGTTATATCATCATAAAAAAGCATCCAGCCATCTAAGGCGCGGATGCTTATTTTGCTTTCACAGTTCGCCGGCACAACGGAAGGCGTAACAGAAAACCGTTTTAATTCAGATTTCATAAGGCTTCCTCTTTTCTTTACTCTAATGCAAATTCACAACAAATGGGATAATGGTCAGAAAGGAAAATACCGTTTTTGTTATCCTCCCATCTATAAACCTTTTGCAGCTTTTGTGCTGTTTCGGGGGAGGTAAATACATAGTCAATTTTCCATCCACGGGAGTATTCTGTATGGCCGGTACCGCCAAAATCGTGGAAAGAAACCGGGATGTCTTTTGTTAAATCCACTAAGGGATAGTCCTCATAGTTATTGCAAAAAGCAATGGTTTTGCTATCCGGCTGAGCATTAAAATCTCCCAGTATAAAGGAGGGATATGCCATCACTTCATTGTCTTTTTTCATTTTTTCCACAATCTGACGGATGCCTAAAATTCTGGCTTCATCGCTTTCGTGGTCTAAATGCACATTATATAAACGAATGGGGGCTTTCATGTTTTTATGTTTCACCACCGCATAAATGCAGGTGCGGGGATATTCGCTCTGAATTTCATATCGGGTGCCGGGCACAAAAGGTGTGGGGGAAAGCCAGAATTGTTCTAAGCCGAAAAGCTCTATAGAATCCTTCCTATAGGCAATACCTAAACCCTCAGAGGAGAAGTCTGCCAGACGCCCGTGACCTACCATATGATAATCCACTAAATATTTTTCCAAAAAAGGACGGATTTGCTCCCCCACTTCCTGAAAACAAATTACGTGGGGTTTTTCTTCGTTAATTTTATCTAAAATAAGGCCGGCACGGTGAATGAAGGCATTCATGCCGTCATAAGTATCATATAGCGTGCGTAGATTAAAGGTGACGATTTTTAAGTTTTCCATCTTTTTTCCTCTTTCTTATAAAGTCAGTTCTGCCACATAGGGCTTGTGGTCGCTGGGTTCAGCCTCTATGGGCATCGCCTGTTCCACTTTCATAGACTCATCTGCAAAAATATAGTCAATTTTCATAAAGGGGTCATTGGAAGAAAATGTGTACTGGCTTTTATCAATTTTTTCCGGTGCCGTGTCTTTTATAAGGGCAGAAAGCTCACGGATTAACTTTTCATCCGGCTCCATATTAAAGTCACCCATTAAAATGCAGGGATAGGGGGATGCCGCTATGAGCTCTTTCACTTTTTCTACCACCATTTTCTTTTCAGATGGCGCCAAACCAAAGTGCGAAACCAAAAGTGTCACCTTTTGCTCCCCTAAATCAATTGTGGCTTTGGCAATGCTTCGCGCCTCTACTCGTTCATCCTCACTGGGGTCACCAGCAGGAATACAGAACGTTTCTGCCTCTAAAATGGGGTATTTCGACAAAATGGCGTTGCCATAGGGGCTTTCCCTATCTAAAACGGCCTGAGCAAAATAAAAATAGTCATAGCCGGCTTCTTTGGCAATCCGCTCCGGCTGGTTATCAAAAATAAAGCCTGCCTCGTGAACTTCATTCATGCCCACAATATGAGCATTTTGTTCTTTAATTACTTCTGCCACTAAAGAGGGGTTCACCAGGGTGGGGTCAAGCCACTCTTTCCCTGCGTTCATTTCCGGATAGCTTCTGCCGGACATAATATTATAAGTCATAACTTTTAATTTCATCATAATTCCTCTTTCTTCCTTCGTTTTCTATGCGTAAACAATGTTCTCAATTTGACCGAGGTCATCAATTTCATAAGTTACGGGAATATTCAGCGAGTTGGGCTTGTGGTCCGGATTAAACCAACAGGTGTCAATGCCTGCCGAAAACCCACCCAACATATCGCTTGTGAGGGAATCGCCAATAAGGAGCACTTCTTTTTTATCGGTTATGCCCATTTTCTCAAAAACATAATCAAAATAGGTCGTGTTTGGCTTTTCGGCACCTACCAGTTCAGAAATGAAAATGGCATCAAAAATGGTATCTAACCCTGAAAGATGCAGTTTTTTCTCCTGGGCAACCTTTGTGCCGTTGGTAACCGCAACCAACGTATACTTTCCCTTTTGTGAAAGCAATATGTCCTTTGCTTTATCAACAAACTCAACATAGTCACCAAGAGTTACCTGATATTCTTGATTAAAGCT
This sequence comes from Oscillospiraceae bacterium, assembly GCA_015068865.1. Classification (GTDB taxonomy): domain Bacteria; phylum Bacillota; class Clostridia; order UBA1381; family UBA9506; genus UMGS755. Next base: position 9,183 of record SVJT01000001.1, read on the forward strand.
TTCTGCAATGGAAACCTCAACACCGATGATGCTGAAAAACTCACGGAATCTGCCAACTAAAATCTCCGGTTTGGTGAGCTCGTTTCGCTCTAACATCTGCCAGTATTTTACGTTGATGGCAGAATACTGCTTCAGCATTTCATCGCTGCACTCACCAAGGTTATATTTTTTGAATAACGTCCGGATGGCATAAGCCTCTGAGGCTAAAAAATCAAGAACTGTTCCGTCTATATCCCACAAAATGTATTGATACATAATGATTCCTTCACCGCCTATGGGCACTTTTGTCCATTTTATTCATTCAGCGTCAGAGTGCAATCACAGTCAAACTTTGAAATCAGTTCGCTTTCTTCCAGTTGTGGCGGAATCTCAAGGACATAGCGATACTCCACCACATTGTTTTGCATCTCTTTTTTCACGCTCACATCGCTGACGGTAATGCCCAGTTCACGAAAAATTACTGTTGCATCCGGTTGACCCTCGTCATTATTTTGATAGCGTAGACACAGAATTTTTACTTTCGGTCTTTTCAGCCAACGCACATTGGCGTGCAGGGCAAACTGCACCATTAAAATAATCAGTGTAGCAGACAATCCCAGAACATACATACCACTGCCGATGGCAAGACCTACACCGGCCGTTGCCCAGATACCTGCCGCCGTGGTGAGACCGGAAATGGTGCGCTTATACACGAAAATCATTCCGGCACCCAGAAAACCGATACCGCTGGCCACGCCGGAAGCGATACGGGAGGGGTCTAACTTAATAAACTCCCCTACCAAATCATCAAAAGCATATTTTGATAAAATCATCATTAAAGCTGAGGCACAAGCCACCAGACAATGGGTGCGGACGCCGGCTTCTTTGGCTCTTCGTTTTCGTTCTAAGCCTACCAGAATGCCACAAACACCGGCAACAATTAAACGAAAGACAAAATGCAAATCATATCGATAAATAAACTCCATGAAAATGTTCTCCAATCAAATTAATCGGCATAAATTTTTTCAATGGCAGCAATTACCTCTCTGCCATATTCCGGCGTAACGATGTTACTTTCTTCGCCCTTTAAGAATTTAACAAACTCCACCAGCTGGTCATATAACAAATCGGTCGTGCCGCCGTAATTCACCCACTGGTTATTTTCAAACACGCAGAAATCGGAACCGCCGGCAGCTTTTGCCATACCGTTTGTGAAATAAAATACAGTTTCATAAGCACGGGTGTCGGGGCAGCCGCAGTAAGTAACGGTAGCCGTAATATTACCTGTAAACTTTAACAAAATCTGTGCATTGATTTCCACATTATCATCAGAAAGAGGGTTAGAAAGGTAAGACGTTGCCTCTACGACCTTCTCCCCGGAAACATACATAATTTTATCAATGGTGTGAGCACCATAGTTCATCACAATGCCGCCACCGGACAGTTTTTTATCCAAAAACCACTTAGGACGACCGGGCAGATAGTTTACGTTACGGACTTCGGTAATCATTTTCAGTTCGCCCAGCTTACCGCTTTCTTTAATCTTCTTAATTTCTTCATAGGCTGAATAGTAGCGTTGTACGTGACCAACCGCCAGCTTGGCACCGCTTTTTTCAGCGGCGGCTATCATACTGTCACACTCTTCAACGCTCATGGCCATAGGCTTTTCTACCAGCACATTTACCCCTTTTTCCAGGAAATAAACCGTTACATCATGATGGAGAAAATGAGGCAGATTTAAAATCACAGCATCCAGCTCCACCTGCTCACACATTTCCTTGTAATCAGTAAAACTTTTTGCTTTGTGTGCTGCTGCAATTTCTTCGGCACGCTCAAGCACCGTATCACAAACGGCTACCAATTCACAATCTTCATTTCTCAAAATGGCAGCACTATGGTCTCTACCGATAATACCAGCACCAACAATACCTAATTTAAACATCTGTCATTCCTCCTAAATATGTTTTTTAATCTCGTTATTGACAATTTCACGCAAACGCAAAAGGAACGTTTTATCGTGAGGATACTGGTCGAAGCGAATTTCCATCCCCGCTTCTTTTTCAATGAGTTCTACAACCTTTTCCTTGCCGATAAAGCTTTCTAATAGTTTTAAAGCACGCAAGTCTTGCAGGGCATCGTAGAACACCAAAATACGCAGGGACTCAATGGGTCCTTCCGGTCCGGGATAAACGGAAAATGCATCACCGGACTGATAGGAGTTAATGGCATCCGTAATCATAAAGGGGTTAATCTGCTTTAAGGAAAGGGCTGAGTTATAGAAATTATAACCCCAATGCAAAAAGCCGAACACATCGAATTTATAGAACTGCAGACCAATAACACGGTTGCGATAAGAAGGCATTGCCATAAACCGGTTGCTCACATTAACAGCCTGAGAGCAGCAGTAATATGCCCACATATCCGGCACATTGTTTTCAATAAAGGGTTCAATTCTGTTGGTAGAGGGAATGGGATGGTCTACCACACCTTTTTTATAATAATCAAAATCGGAAAGAGCATCAATAAACTCATAGCCGGGCAGATACTGTTTCACCTGCTCCTTTAGCATTAAATAACGCTCTAAGTGCTCGCCGTGAGGCTCATCGGAAATATGGAAGAAGGTGTTTTCGTGAATACCCTCTTCCCGAAGAACTTTATCAAGCGCCGGCAAAAGCTGAGATAAAAAGTTCATATAACGGGGGTCATCTGAAGCGACATCCCAGCCGAAAATCCGCTTATATTCCCCATTTTCCGTTGCCATAATTTTCGGGGTGAATTCAAGACCCCACTGGGTGAACATATGCGCCATTTCATAATAACGGATGCCGTTTTTCTTACAAATGGCAATCCAGCGGCGGAGCTTGTCAAAACCGAAGCTATAGGTTTCCCCGTCCTTTGTCACATCCACCAGCTGAACAGTGGTACGCTCATGCCCCACCTGAGTGTCAAGAGGCGGTGTGTAAATGGGGGTTAGCATCATATTAATGCCGTTATCTGTGGCGGTTTTCATAAATTTATCAATCAGCTCCCAATGCTCTTCGGAGAACACGGGCACCTGATAGTAATTCGCCAGACAATCAGCGTGGAACCACTGGGTGAAAACCATCTCCTGTTCGGGAAGCAGGGCATCAATCACCTCAACGGTCATAGTTTTGGAAAAACTACCTTCTTTATCACTCAGCACCACTTCAATGGGGTATGTACCGGCTTTCACGGAGCCATCTAAGGTCACCGTAATCCACAGGCTGTGCCAAGCGCAGCGAACAACCTCCATAATGCCTTCTTCCATCGGATAGAGCACGTCGGGGAACAGCCCGGGCTCATAGCGTTCATAATATTCGTCACTCTCTACACGAATGGGATATTCAGAAGGCACATTGCCCACCTTGCGGATGGTTACAAAATTCGCCAAAGGGGAATTCACCGTAATATCCATATTCCGGCGCATATAATTGTTGTCACCATTATAGGCAATCTGATAAGAAAATTTCTCGTTTTTCATCACCGACATCTGCAGAAATTCTGCTTCGGGCAAGGTGTAATCAAGATACACTTTCTCTAATGAAGAAAGCTGAAACAATGTCATTGTGCTCATATTATTACCTCCTATTTTACTCGTTTTCTCTTAAATAGCGCTCTGATTCGTTCCAATAGTTCATAGATTCCACCGGCTCTTCGTCAAGCTGCCAGTACTGGGTCATCATGCGTTCCTTCTGGGGACCCTCTGCGGCAATGCCGGCAAGATAGTTCTTTAATTCGGTTACTGCCAGGCTGCCCTCTTTGCCAAAGGCATCGGTATGACAGTAATCAACCAAAGCTTTCAGCATAGCACAGGATGCCGTGTCATAAGAATCCACACCGGTAAAATTCATACCGGTAACCAAAAGCCGTCCCTTCCCCACTTTTAATGCAAAAGCATAGCTGAAGTGACGCATGGTGCGGTCATACATTAATTCCGGCAGTCTGAATTTTGTGGCATCAAACCGGTCACGGCTACTTTTATCCAGGCCACTGACAATGGAATGTACCGCCGTGGGGAAATCGTCTAAATTAATCTTGTCACTATCATCAATTAAGTTATAATACTGGAAGTTAATCTGACCGTCGGTGACAAAGCCCAAGCGGTTTAAGGTTTTCCCATCCACCGGACCGCCATTGATGGTACCACGGTCCCAGATAACCCCTTTATACCGATCCCACACATGACGGAAGGAATATTTTGGTGCTTTCATATCCTTATGGAGCAGATGACGGGTCCAGTCGGTGCGGTAAATGAGCATTACATCCTGACCCTGCTCTAACTTTTCAAATAAGGCATCATCCAGCTTATCCGTTAACAATAAGGATGAAGTCTCATTGAATTTACAAACTCTGTCTAAGTAACTTGCCTCCATATCTGCCTTCGCATCTAAAGAAAGCTCACGGCAGGCAGGCATAACCCACAGCTCCCAGCTGTTTTCGCAAACGGTGCCGTCGGCAAAATCCAAGCGGCAATCAAGGGTCAAATGGGTACTTTCTGTCGGCATGAACACCTCTAAGCTGCACAGGCTGTATAAGCCGGAGTCACCGGTATCCACATCCCGCAGAGTGCCTTTTGTATAAACTTTGCCGCTATCATCCGTCAAGGTATAGGTAAACATCGCTTTTTTAGGCGGATTAATCATAAACTGAGAAAGCAAAACAGGAATTTTGGCTGTTTCGCCATAGCCATATACCTGCTTGGGGAGTCTGGCTAACAGAACGGTATCGGCATTAAACTTGCGGAATTCCTCTGTGGAAATACCATGAGGATCATCAAAGCAATCCACCACGCCGTTGGAGTTTTCATACCGGTCGGTATCAGCAAACTGAAGCATATGGAAGCCGGAGAGGAGCTTACTGGAACGAATGCCCTCTAATGCTGCCTTCCAGCAACGGAACTGAAAGTCCTTGGTGATCTGCAACGTATCTGCAAAGCCTTCTTTATAGCCCTTTGCCTCAATCATTTTAATTTCTTCCTCTACCCACCAAGGTGCAGGACGGCCATATTTTGCAAACTTTTCTTTTAGTGCATAAAAATCTCGCCAGGAGGTGTAATGACAAACCTCGTGAGCAATCAAGGGGCGGGGGAACTGAATCCCACGACGGATTTTTCCGTTTCCCTCTTCCACCACCATATCCCGGTTATTCACCGTGCCAAAGCACAAGAGATTATCCGTATTTTCAAACATATCTGCATTCTTGCCGTAAGGGAAGAAATAGCTCATATGCTGCACATCAAAATCCACATAGTCACGGTCATATTCACCGTGGGCACAGGTATCAATAAACAAACGGTTGGGGTCATTTTCCTTAATAAATTCGCAGATTTCTCGGATCCTGGGTTTCTTCCCCGGCTCACGGATTTCATTGCCCACACAATAGACCATAAAAGAGGGATGATTATATAAGGTTTCAATGATTTCCAGTAATCTATCATTATTGATGAAATCATTTTTGCCGTAAAGCATTTCCTCTAAGTTGTCGTAATCATCATTTTCCTTACGCATTTCAATATGGATTAAAATACCCAAATCGTCGGCAGCACGAAAGCAAGCCTCCGGCGGAATCACAGAGTGAAAACGAATGGTGTTAAAGCCATAGCTTTTTGCCATTTCTATATTCTTTTTATAAAAATCATATTCAGATAAATTACAGTTATTCTCGTGCTCGTGTGCCGCCGCACCGCGAATATAGGCACGCATATAGAAGGGATAACCGTTTAAATAAATGTTTTTAGCATCGGTAGATACATAACGAAAACCAAAACGGTCTCCCATTTCTTCTGTTTCACCGTCTGCATAGGTAATTGCCAGTGATAATATGTATAAATTCGGCTGCTCTACTGACCACATTTGGGCATCAAACTGCGCCGAAAGGGTTGCCTCAGCGCCCGTAACCATCGCTTCACCGGTTGCCAGTTCTTTTCCGGCTTTATCTGTGATAGCAAAACGGCAATCTTTAATCTCTTTTTTTGCAAGAATAACCGCCTGCATTCCCTCTTCAGGGTGGGCAGCTGTTATTTTTAAAACAGTGTGTTTCTCTGTAATCATCCGAAACTCTCCTTTTTTCTCTTAATAAAATGCACGCCAAAGTGCTTCTTCTACCGTATCGGCTGTCACGGTAAAGCTTCTGCCGTCAATCATCTGCATATAGGGCTTGCAGGAAGGACGGAACATTTTCGTCCGTTCAATCATCTCCATTTTGCAGGTGATGGGTCCTTCTATCACATAAGGCTGAATGGAATCTGCTTTTTCCACAGCCTCTTTTGCTTTTTCATAAATGAGCTTGTGGGCCTTGCCCGGGGGCAACAAAATACCACCTGTGCAGGACAGGCCTTTTTTTACCTCAGCCGTTACCACATCGGGCATAATGGCTTTGGCCTCGGCACAAACCTTATCGTCGCCGCTGACCATAATCACCTTAACGCCCTGCTCGCCGGCAATGGCAGCATCTACAGCGGTTTCACCCACTTTTTCGCCGTTAATGTACATATTCTGCACATCCAGACCAAAGGTGTGCTCCAAAATGGCGCCTTCCGTGCCAGCCATAGCATGATAACCCAATAAAACCATAGCGTCAATATCGGTTAAATCACCGTATCGACGGTCACCCACATAACCGCAGATGTACCCATCTGCAAGCGGAATAGCCTGCTCCCAGTCAAACATCCAACCGCCCCCGTGACAGTCGTGGACAATGACTTTATCGGCACCGCCTGCCTTTAACCCTTCTACGCAGGCATTAATATCTGCCATTAAGCAACGGCGGCCTTCGGGATTCTGCCAGCGGCCTTCACGAGTCTGATCGTTACTGTAAATCCCGCTGATACCCTCTATATCAACCATAACATAAACATTCATTCTCTGCCCCTCCTATCACCAGAATGCTCTCCAGAGCGCCTGTTCAACCGTGTCACCGGTTACGGTGTAGGTTCTGCCGTCTAAAATCTCCATATAAGGCTTAACGGAGGGACGGAACAAACGGGTTGCCTCTGTCATTTCCATTTTGCAGGTAATGGGACCGGGAATAACATAAGGCTTGATGGAATCTGCCTTTTTCACAGCTTCTATGGTCTTTTCATAAATCAGCTGATGAGCCTTTTCCGGCGGTAATAAAGTTCCGCCCAGTCTTGATAATCCTTTTTTCACCTCAGCTGTGACCACATCGGGCATAATGGCTTTAGCCTCGGCACAAACCTTATCATCACCGCTTACCATAATCACCGGCACGCCCTGCTCACCGGCAATGGCGGCATCTACCGCCGTTTCGCCCACTTTAACGCCGTTAATATACATATTCTGCACATCTTTGGAGGAATAAGTATGCTCTAAAATAGCTTCCTGCGTTCCGGCCATAGCGTGATAACCCAAAAGAATCACCGCATCGAATTCTTCTAAATTAGCATAGCGGCGGTCGCCTACATAACCGCAAACATACCCATCTGCCAAATCGGAGGCCATTTCCCAGTCAAACATCCAGCCACCACCGTGGCAATCGTGGACATAGACTTTATCCACGCCGGCATCCTTTAAGCCTTTCACGCAGGCATTAATATCGCCCATTAAATGACGGCGACCCTCCGACACCTGCCAGTGCTCCTCACAGACCTGATCACGGTTATAAATACCGCTGATGCCCTCTATATCAACCATTACATACACATTCATTTTGATAGCCTCCATTCTTTTCTTCATTATATCAACAAAACCGCCTGTTCGCAATAAAAAAAGCGGTTTTTACTATTTTTTCATACATATTTTAGTATTTTTAATTATTTTTTCCTTCTTGAACATTTTCGCCCTTATCATCCTTTTTTCCTTTTACATCTCTTACAATAACAGAAATAATTTGGAAAATAAATAAAACAATGTGAGTGAATAAATTTCCGTATGCCGCGGCAAGAAAATCATAGAAAATCCAAATACTTGAATTAACAAAAGCCAGTATGCGATAATATTTTGCATTGCTTTGTGCCACGCTCACCACAAAGACCATGGATGCTGCCAAAGCAAATACATCATACCAATGGGCAAAGGTCATTAAATTAATCGAAAGAAAGATGACCGCATAAACAATGATCAGCCAAAAGGGTACCTTTTTCCCTTTTGAATCAAAAATATAATTAATAAACACTTGCACACAAGCAAAAGCGCAGATGGCAGCACCACTGTTTTGCCCTACCATCAGATAGCTTAATCCAACCAAAAAATTCCCTGTAAAGTTCAGGGGCAGGATGGTTTTCATTTTTTTGCCGAAAGGCTCTATCAGTCCTAAAATTGTTGCTATAAAAGAAGCTATATAAGAAGCGTTTGCCATATGTTCCTCCTACTAAAAAAATAAACTCATATTCATCAAAGATAAATCTATGATGTAAATTGCGGGATAAACCTTAAAGGCTTATCCCGCTACTATTACGATTAATAATTTTTAACGTAAATACGTTTTAAGAAGGTTGCCGCCTGTGCTCTTGTTGCCGTTGCTGCAGGAGCAAAAGTATCTTCGCTCATACCCGCAATGAGACGCATAGCAACCGCTTTTTCTACATAAGGTCTTGCCCATTCGGAGGTGGTATCGGCATCTGTGAACTTAGACAAGTCTGCACCGGTGAGCGCTTCGTGGAATTTTTCGTAATACACAACTGCCAGTGCACAAATTTCTTCACGGGTAATGTTCCGGTCAGGCTTGAAGCCGCCTTCTAACATTGCCGGCGGAATGAGATCTTGTGCCAAAGCACCTTCTATGGCCGGTGTGAACCAGGATTTTGCACCAATATCGGCAATCTGACCGGTATATTCACCATCGGCAACGCCATATACACGGTTGAGCATGGTGAGGAACGCCGCACGGCTTAAGGTGGATTCAGGAGAATATACTCTGTCGGCCACACCGTCTATCATACCGATTTTCGCCATTTCTTCAATGTAACTCTGTGCCCAGCTACCCTCTAAGTCGTCAAACATAGTGCCGCTGAAGGGAATGTAGAACTCATTGATGGAGGTCCAGTTGTTCACCGTGTTCTTATAACCGGTTATCTTAATATAACGGGCATAGACTTCATCAAAGGTGTAGCTTTCCATCTTATCGGATAAGATGCTTTCGCCTTCCCAGACGGTGGTCCAGTTCTTGTTATCGTTAGAAACCTGAATGTCAAAGGTTTCTATACGCTTGTTCTGGTTGTTCCAGAACAGCTGAACTTCGCTGACGGGAATGGGTTTACCCATATCGTAACCTACCCACTGGGGACCTTCATTAGACCAACCGGAGGACAAGCTACCGTCCAGCATATTGGGAATTTCAACGGCGTTTGCACTGTAGATATAACCCTTAGGTGCATAGGCACTCCAGTTATCTAAGTATTCCTGTGCATCGCTGGAGAAGGTGACGGCATAGCCGGTGGTCATTTTGCCGCTTGTAGCTTTCACCACAGCGGTATCTCCCACATTTTCTGCCTGTTCAATTTCAATTTTAATGCCGGCACCGGCGGTAGCCGTTAAGGTGCCTACCCGGTCTTCTTTTAAGGTGTAAACGGTTTTATCTTCTGCAAAGCCCTGTAATTTCACGCCGTCTAAGTAAATGCCGGTGAGCTTCACAGGTTCTTCCAAGAGTGTATCCCACTGATTTAAGGGGATAATTTCATCCATGGTGAAGGTATAAGATTTTTCACCGTAATAAGGTGTAAACAACAATGAGAAGGTTGCACTGCCGGAAACATTGGCTGTTACTGCCAACTTGCGGTAACCGGTGTTTGCTTCATTCTGTACATCCGGCGAGGTGGGCAGAGCTGATGCCTCCATTTCGGACAAGGTTGCATTACAGTTGGACTTTAAGACAACCTTCATCTGCTTGTCGCCCTTTGAGTTAGTTAAAATGGCTTCCTTGCCGCCCTTTAAGATGTCAATCTTAGCAGCGGTGTGTACAAAGGAATATACTTCGCAAGGCTCAATCACAGAAACTTCATCCTGTAATAAGAAGGCATTTCGGCCGTCAATCAGAGCAAAACCACGTCTTGCAGAGGATGCCGTTTTAGAGTAAGCGTCTGTCTGGTCAACAATGGCATAACTTGCCCAGGGCTGTGATGCTGTCTTTTCAATGGGAGAAACGTTGTAGTGCTTCTGGTCAACAAAGTCATCACCATCCGCCTGTTTATCCACTTCCCAAGCCGAACCCTGATCCACACCGGGGCCGATAACCAAGGTGTTCATACCTTCGGCACGGTTTCTGTAATACTGGTAACGCTGGGAACCAAACATACCGGGCAGATTATAGTTTGCCGTGTTGATAATGGATGCCCAACGGAAGCCCTGAGATTCCAGTACGAAAGTACCGGTATCCAAACGGGCATGGGTTGCAACGTTTGCATTGTTACCTTTATAGGCAACAAAGAAACCGGTGTTACCCGCATCCCAGCTGGCACGCATAGAACCAACCTGAGCTTCACCTTCGGTGTAGGCAACATCTAAGGGCATATTGTGGCGCCATTCTTTATATTCTTCTTTGTGTTCGGGGCGGTACATTAAAATACTGTAGGTACTCTTTACCTTTGCTTCATAGATTCGACCGGCATCTTCGTTACGGTCAAATACGTGACCGATTAAGAAGTCACCTACTACACTACAGAAACGGGGAGAACCATCATAATAGTTAAAGGAGATGCCGCCGTTGCCGTGCATATTCACAATAGCACGGGAGCTGTTTTCCATACCGAATTCATCTAAAATGGAGAAACGGAAGTAGAGCTCTTTATCCTCTAAGGTGTTATAGAGTGCTTCTTCATAAGCAAAGTAGTTGGTCATACAGTAGTTCCAGTAGTCCAAACCTTCAAAGGGGCTGCCATCCGGCGCATAGTGGCGGAACAGAATACGCAGTGCAATGTGCAAACGGTTTAAATACTGGTTGGCAACCATTTCGTAACCCGGTGTATCGGCAATAGCCAATGCACACATACCCACACCGGAGTTAATGATGGCATTCCAGTTGGTATCCTGGGTTGCCGCACCGTTGTTACGGAGCAGGTTACCCCAGTAGAACTTCAGCGCATATAAAATCATGGCGTTTCTTGCCATCATACGCTGTTCTTCTGTCCAGTGGTTATACATCAGGTCATAAGAAACAGCCGCACTACGGGAAATATCACCAATGGAAAGTTCAGACTTACCGCCCGGGTTCCAGGTGCTTGTGCCTTTGGTTAATACCAGCCAGTTTTGCCAGCAGGCATCGGCATATTTCTGGTCGCCGGTTAAATTGTAAGCCAGTGCCAGATCCATAGCACGACCGCCGGCCGTGTTCGGGCTGGTGGTGGTGGCTTCTGCCGCACCGTTACAGGTTGCTAAAAAGTCCGGGATAATAGCATTTAAATATTCATCGGTTTTATAGTTTTCTTTCATCCAATCAAGCTCTTCCTGAGTTGCTAAAAGACGAGGATGCTGATTGTTGGGGTATTTGTTCTTAATGTGTTCCGCAAAATCATAAAAGCCTTCTTCCATGGGCGGAATGTTTTCAATATACTGAGGCTCCTGCCACAGAACTTCATAGTCAATATTCTTTAAAGTAATTTTTTCAATATAGGTCTCTGAGTTGTTCAAGTAGTCACTGGTTTCATACCACCAGAGCTGAATGGCATTAATCTGATCCCATCCTAAGGGCACACCGCCGGCGGAGAAGGAACCTAACTGCAGCTGCACATCACGCCATTCATCGTCCCAGTCAAGCACTATATCCATGTAGTAATAGTCATTACTTTCGTTGGTATAGTCATCGGAACGAATGGCAACACGGATGCTGTCACCGGTTGCTACTTTATTATACATTTTAAACTCAATGGTGTTATAAGGCGTGAAGTCGGTAGTCGCCACACTCATATCATTAAAGTTAAAGCCGGCAGCACCGATTTTACCTTCGGTTGCTTTATTATCGGTAAAATTAACAGCATAGGTGGTTTTACCCGGTGCTTTCTTTAAGCTTGCATTTAAAGAACTAAAGCTTGCCATTGACGCCGCCAGACCGGATTGGCTGGTTAAGTCAAAGAGCACCATATCGCCGCTCTGAGTATCACTTACAGTTTGTTCTACATTGACAAACATACTGTCAATATAAAGGTCAACGGTCGGTTTAATGCTGGTACCTTTATAACCGGGCCACAGTTCTACTCCGGTAACCTTATCAAATCCCAAAGGATTTCCATTCTTTTCAAAGGATTCTAAGGGCAGGGTGATGAGTTGCCAACCTTTACCCATAATTGATACGGTTGTACCGTAATAATCCAAACCGGCAGTTTCTTCATTATCAGAAATAATGCCTAAACCGAAGGAAGAACTTTCTTTAATAGAAGAATAAACCCAAAATTCTAAAAAGGCACCGGAAGACCAGTCACTTTTAGCCGGTAAGGAAACGGTTTTTGCCAAATCGGCACCACCCCAACGGAGGGTAAATTTAGAACTTTTGGAATACGCGCTGCTGACTGCAAGGCCGGTTATTTCAGCCATGGAAGAATCATCCATATCCACAACCTTCACACTTGCTTCATCGGCAAGAACCAACGGTGTGCAAAGACTGAGTACAAGCATAACAGTCAAAAGCATTGTTAAAAATCTTTTAAACATAATAACGCTCCTTTATCGGTTATTCTAACGGCATTGCTGCCGTTAGAATAACAAAATCACCACTACTTTTTAAAACGTTTTAACAAAAATACGTTTTAAGAAGGTTGCCGCTTGTGCACGGGTTGCATTGTCTGCCGGTGCAAAGGTGTCCTCTGTCATGCCCGCAATCAAGCGAATGGCAATAGCCTTTTCAACAAAGGGTTTTGCCCATTCTGAGGTACTGTCAGCATCTGTAAACTTTTCGAGACTTGTGCCGGTAATCTCACCGTGGAATTTTTCATAGTATAAAACTGCCAGTGCACAAATTTCTTCACGGGTAATGTTACGGTTGGGTTTAAAACCACCTTGCAGCATTGCTTCAGGAATTAAATTTTGTGCATAGGCACCCTCAATGGCTGCTGTATACCAATCACTTTCACCAATGTCTGCAATCTGACCGGTATATTCACCGTCCGAAATCTTATAAGCACGGTTCAGCATCGTTACAAATGCTGCACGGCTCAAGGAATCGTCGGGAGAATATACTCTGTCTGCAATACCTTCCACCAAACCGATTTTTGCCATATCTTCAATATAATCTTTTGCCCAGCACTCGTCTAAATCATCAAAGTTTGTGCCGTCAGATACAACATAGAACTCATTAATGGATGTCCAGTTGTTGGCTGTATTTTTATAGCCTTCAATTTTAACATAACGGGCATAGACTTCATCAAAGGTATAACTTTCAATTTTTTCGGAAAGGATACTTTCACCTTCCCAAACAGTGGTCCAGTTTTCATTATCATTAGAAACCTGAATGTCAAAGGTCTCCGTACGCTTATGCTGGTTGTTCCAGAAAAGCTGAACTTCGCGGACCGGCTTGGATTTGCCTAAATCATAGCCAACCCACTGAGGACCTTCATTGGCCCAGCTGGTGTTCACATCACCATCTAACATCAAAGGAATTTGTGCTAAGTTCGTGCTGTAAATATACCCTTTAGGCGGATAGGTTTTGTAGTTATCTAAATATTCCTGTGCTGCCGATGCATAGGTTACGGCATAAGTGGTAGAGGTCTTTCCGTCAGAAGCCTTAATAACTGCGGTACCGCCAATTTTGTTTGCCTGCAGGACTTCAACTCTGATGCCCGGGGCGGCTGTGGCGGTAATGGTACCCAGTCTATCCTCTTTCAACGTATAAACCGATTTATTTTCTTTGAAATCCTGTAATTTCACACCATCTAAATAAATGCCGGTAAGCTTGATAGGCTCTGCCAGGAAGGTATCCCACTGATTAATGGGAACTATTTCTTCCATCTTAAAGGTATATTCGTTAGCACCGTAATACGGTGTGAATAACAACGCAATTTTTGCATTTTTCTTAACATTTGCCACAACAGCCAATTTACGGTAATGGGGATTTGCCGTGTTCTGCACATTGGGAGATGTGGGCAATTTTTCTGCCGGCATATCCTTTAACTTGGCATCACAGTCAGATAAAAGGGTTACTTTCATTCTCTTGTTCTGCATGGTTAGGATGGCTTCTTTTTCACCAGGCATAATGATAATATCTGCCGCTGTGTGAGCAAAAGAATATACATCACAAGGCTGTTTTACCGTAATTTCATCCTGCAGCAAGAATGCATTTCGACCGTCAATTAACGCAAAACCACGTTTAACGGAGTTTGCTGTTACACTATATGTATCTGTTAAATTTAAGACCGCATAAGATGCCCAGTCTCTTGCACCTGTTTTTTCGATGGGGGCAATGCTGTAAGTCTTCTGATCAACAAAGTCATCGCCATCGGCCTGGTTGTCACCGCCTGCTCTGTTGGTACCCTGATGAACACCGGGACCAATGACCAGAGTGTTCATGCCTTCGGCACGGTTTCTGTAATACTGATAACGCTGAGACCCGAACATACCGGGCAGGTTATAGTTTTCCGTATCAATAACGGATACCCAACGCTGACCCTGAGATTCCAGTACATAACAACCGGCATCTAAGCGACCATGGGTTGCCGCATTGGCATTGTTGCCTTTATAACCGATATAAAAACCCTGATTGCCGGCATCCCAGCTGGTACGGATAGAACCTACCTGAGCTTCACCTTCGGTGTAAGCACGGTCAATCTGCATATTGTCACGCCAGGTTTTATAAGCTTCAATATTTTCAGGGACATACTGCAAAATACCGTAAGTTGATACTTCTTTGGTTTCAAAGGCTCGACCGGCATCCTGAGGACGGTCAAAGAGATTTGCTACGAAAAAGTCTCCCGGCACCGTACAGTTACGGGGACGGCCGTCGAAATAGTTAAAGGAGTTTCCGCTGGGACCATGCATATACTGCACCGCTTCAATGCTGTTTTCCATTCCGTATTCATCCAGCATAGAGAACCGGAAAAAGAGGTCTTTATCCCCTAAGGTGTTATAGAGCGCTTCTTCATAAGCAAAGTAGTTATTCATACAGTAGTTCCAGTAGTCAAGACCTTCAAAGGGGCTGCCATCTGAATCATAGTGCTGGAACAACAGGCGAAGGGCATTGGGAATGCGGTTTAAATACTGGTTTGCCACCCCTTCATAGCCCGGATCGTCAGCAATAGCTAAAGCACACATACCCACACCGGAGTTAATGATGGCGTTCCAGTTGGTTTCCTGTGTGGCCGCACCATTGGTACGGAGCAGAGTACCCCAGCGATGTTCAAGAGCATAAATCATCATAGCATTTCTTGCCATCATGCGCTGTTCTTCTGTCCAATAATTGTACATCAAGTCATAACACACTGCCGCTGTACGAGAGGTATCACCAATCTGCAGCATGGATTTTCCGCCCGGATCCCAACTGCTGGTGCCTTTTGTCATGACCTCCCACTTGTCCCAGCAGGCATCGGCATATTTCTCATCGCCTGTCAGGTGATAGGCCAATGCCAGGGCTGCTGCGTTACTGGAGGTGGCATCCATATCATTGGGGTCGGCTACTTTTTCTGCATAACCGTCACAAAGATTTAAGAAGTTGGGAACAACTTCACTTAGATATTCATCGGTTTTATAGTTGTCCCGAATCCAGTCCAGCTCTTCCTGAGTTGCCAGAAGTCGGGGATGCTGATTGTTGGGGAATTTTTCTTTAATGTGTTCCGCAAAGTCGAACCAGCCCTCGTCCATGGGTGGTACGTTTTCGATATAACGGGGACTCTCCCACCGTTTGTTATAATCTACATTACGAAGAATAAAGTGTTCAATATAAACTTCAGAATCGTGTTTCTTATCCTCAGACTCATACCACCAAATCTGGACAGCATTAATCTGATCCCAACCTAAGGGTACGCCACCGGCAGATAAAGAATCAAGCTTAAACTGAACGGTTTTCCATTCTTCTTCCCAGTCTAAAACAATCTCACCCACATAATAGTCGTTGGCTTCTGTGTTCACATCATCAGAACGCATTGCAATACGCAGCGCATCGTTGGTGGCACGTTTATTATAAATCGAAACTTCCAGAGTGTTATAAGGGGTAAAGTCGGAGGTGGCAACGCTCATATCGTCAAAATATACACCACCGGCTGTACCTGTTCCTTCTGTTCTTTTTACATCGGTTAAGTGCAGTGCATTTGTGTTCTTACCCGGTGCTTTCTTCAAATTACAGTTTAATGTGTTGAAAGATGCCCGTGAAGCTGCAACCCCTGCCTGACTGGTTAAGTCAAACAGCACAAAGTCGCCTGATTGTATCTCTGTCACAGAGGGATACTTCACAACAAACATACTGTCAAAATAAAGCTCAATGGTAGACTTCATTTTAGCTCCTTTATAACCGGGCCATAATTCCACTCTGTCTACACAATCAAACCCTGCCGGCTCACCGCTTTTTTCAAAGGACTCAAAAGGCAGATTAATCAGTTGCCAACCCTTATCTAAAACGGATACCGTTGCTACATAATAATCTAATCCTTCTGTTGCAGCATTATCAGAAATAATGCTTAAGCCGAAGGAAGTTTTTTCTTTCACGGAGGAATAAATCCAAAATTCTAAATAGTTACCTGCAGACCAATCGCTTTTGGCCGGAAGCGAAACTGTTTTTGTTAAATCAACACCACTCCAACGAAGGGTGAATTTAGAACTTTTGGAATAAGCACTGCTGACTGCAAGACCGGTAAGCTCTGCCATGGAAGAATCATCCATATCCACAACCTTTACACTGGTCTCATCTGCATTGGCAAAGGGTATGCAAAGACCTAAAACAAGCACGACTGTCAACAGCATCGTTAAAAATCTTTTAAACATAATAATGCTCCTTTTACATGTTACCATAACGGCAAAATACCGTTATGGTAACATAAATCGTTATCCTTCAGAACTTACTGCAAGCCATCCCAACTGCTGATGGCCGACATGGAGCTCATAGTAAAGTTACTGTTTTGGGGTGTAAAGAGCAACGCAAACTTAATGCTGCCGCTTGCATCCTCCTTACAAACCGTTAGTTTCTTCATGGAGCCGTTAGAGGTGTTCTGTACCTTAGGAGATGTTTCAAAAGGCACCGCATCACGAAGGCTCAAAGTTGCATTACAATCAGATAATAAGGTTACCTTCATTGTCTTATCCCCAATGGTCATAACAGCAGATTGACCGTCAGCTGCTATTGTTACTGTTGCATCTGTGTGCATAAAGGAATATACATCATGGGTTTCGCCGGATTTAATCGTAATCTCATCCTGTAACAGGAATGCATTTCTGTTATCTAAGAGAGCATAGCCGCGGGTTGCCGTTGCTGCCGTCTTATTATAAGCACCGGTTAAATCCACCACCGCATAAGATGCTGTTGATAAGGTCTTGTGCGTTGTAATTTTAGCCACAGAACGGAACACCTGGTCTACCATATCGTCTGCCTGTGCCTGAGACGATTCGATATTGGAGCCCTGGTCAACACCGGGGCCGATTACCAACGTGTTAGAACCTTCGGCACGGTTTCTGTAATACTGATAACGTTTTTCGCCGAACATAGCATCAAGACCGTAATCCTCGTTCTTCGGAAGAGCCACCCAACGGCTGCCGAGAGCATCCAGTACAAAAGCACCGGCATCCAAACGGCCGTGGGTTGCCACGTTGGCATTGTTACCCTTGTAGCCTACCGAGAAGCCCATATTGCCTTTTGCCCAACTGGTACGCATAGAACCGTTCTGAGATTCGCCTTGGTCGAAGGCATAATCCAAAGGCATTTTTTCGCGCCAATTTGCATACGCCGGGTTCGGTCTGTACATTAAAATTTCATAGGGCGAATATCCGTGACGACCTTCGTAGCTCATACCTGCCAGTTCAGGACGATCAAAGATTCTTGCCAGCCAGAAGGAACCGGCACCGGAACATTTACGGGCACTACCGTCATAGTAGTTAAAGGAAGTTTCCGTTGTACCATGGATATGGAGCAAATAGTCACCGGTATATTCCAGACCGAATTCATCCAAAAGACTGAAGTTAAAGTATTCATCCACGTTACCAATGGAGTTATACAAAGCGTTTTCATATGCTAAGTAGTTGTTCATCATATAGCTCCAGTAGTCCGGACCTTCAAAACCGTTGCCGTCAGGGCCGAAGTGCTTGAAGCAATTCCGCATGGCAATGTGAATGCGGTTTAAGTACTGGTTAGCCACATCTTCATAGCCCGGTGTATCGGCAATAGCAAGAGCCGCCATGCCAAGACCTGAATTGATGATGGGGTTCCAGTTAGTTGCCTGAGTATCGCCGCCGTTTGTTGTAATCAATTCACCATAGCAAGGCTCTAATGCATAGAGAATCATAGCATTGCGAACAATCTGACGCTGCTCTTCTGTCCAGTGATTATACATCAGGTCATAGGTTACAGCCACGGTTCTTGCCGTGTCACCTACAGACAACATAGAATGTGCCGGATCCCATGACATGGCGTTTTTGGTGATGGCCTCCATCTGTTTCCAGCAGGCATCGGCATATTTCTGCTCATCTGTCAGATTATAGGCAAGAGCCATTGTCATCGCATTGAAGGAGCCGCCGGAAGTGTCCAATGCAGTTACCACTTCGTTCATACGGGTTCTTGCATAGTAACCAAGGAAGCCTCTGTTGGTTTTATGTCTGTCTAAAGTTTGTTGTAAGTACTCATCAGTATCCATATTCTGTTTCATCCAGTCCAGTTCACTCTGGTTGATGAGCAAACGGGGATGTGTATTGTTGGGATACATCAATTTGATTCTCTTGGCAAAATCAAATTCATTTTCTACTTTCGGACCATTTTCCAGATAGATAGGAGCAGACCAACGGTCGCTGTAATCCACGTTCTTTAAGGTAAAGCTCTCCACATAGGTCGTGGAGTTAATGGCTTTATCAGCCTCGTTCCACCAGAAGCTGATGCCGCTGATTTTATCCAGACCTCGGGGTCTACCACCGGTAGAAGCGCCGGTTAACTTAATTTGTTTGTTTTTCCAACTACCGGCCCAGTCTAACAGAATTTTACCGTAGTAATAGTCGTTAGAGCCATCTTTATTGTCGTTGCCCTCATCTGACCAAACGATAACCTGAATGGTATCAAAGCTGGCTTTTTCGCTGTACATACTGATTTCTAAGGTGTTAAAGCCTGTGAAATCGGTGGTGGCAAAAGAATCTAAATTAGATAAATTTAAACCGTTTGCAGTCTTATTAGTTTCCAGATAGTAAGGGGTTTTATAGTCTGAGAACTTAATAACCGGTGTTGTTTTACCGTGAATACCATCAGCTACGATACCCACATTCTTATATTGATCTCCTGTGCTGTTAAAACCGCCGGTGGCTTTAAGACTTTCTTCCGTGGAAAAATCAAACAGAGCTATATCTGTGCGAGTCGCCGCTACTTCAGCCTGCTCTGAGCTTACATAGATGCTGTCTAAATACAGCTCCAGCTCCGGATCGATGGTATAAGCACCGTAAATGGGCCACAGCTCTACTCGGTCAATGCTGTTCCAGCCCTTAGGAGAATGTACTGTCTGCATATCGGCCAGAGGGACGGAAACCAGGTTCCATCCCTTTGTTTTTGCCGGAACAAAGATCTCATAATAGTCCGTTGCCGGCGTTTCGACATTATCCGAAATCATCACCAGACCAAAGCCGGATTCGCTGTCTTTGCTGGCATAGAACCAGAATTCCAGATAGGTACCGGTGGACCAATCGGTCTCAGTCGGTAACGACAGCGTCTTCGTGGAGCCTGCCGGCTGCCACTTTAATGAAAGCTTTGCATTTTGTGTATATGTGCTCACCGGTGTTAAGCCGGAAGCCTTAATGGTCGCACTATTGGTTGTATCCATAACAACCTTGTGCACCGGAGCAGATGTTTCCTCTGCCATCGCCGGGACACAAAGTCCCGTAAGAAGCATCACCGCAAGCAATAAAGAGAATATTTTTTTACTCATCGTTTTGCTCCTTCTTATTCGCTTTTATAGATGACGAAGCCCTGACCAACACCCCAACGGAAGTGCATCATAACTTTATCACCGGGGAAGATTTCCGCTGAAGTCAATTTCTTAACACCATGGTCACGGAAGTTAAATTCCACCACAGAACCGCTGGGCTTAATACGAATTAAATCGTTGCCAGAAGCATCGGGGAAGCCGTCACCACCCAATACCTTACACTCAAATACGGCACCATCTGTCTTCACGATTTCACAGGTAACCGTATCAAACAGGCCAGCAGAATAGCTGTCGGTACGGGTGTTGATGTCCTGGCCCAGTTCACCGTCATAGTAAACGTGCAATGCCGAAATTTTACCGTTTTTGGTTGCAATACCAACCATGTCGCCGGGTTCAACTCTGGTTTTACCGGCAGGCAGTTCAGCCTGTACGCCCAGATGCTTTTCGTTCATTGCATTTGCCTGTGCAATCAAAGTGGCACTTTCAATCAATTCATCTTTTTCCAGAGGCAGCTGAGAAATACCACCGGAGCCGCTTACCAGTTTTAAAACAGTTTCCACTTCTTTGGTATCTTCATCAACGGCCTGAATAATGTCTGCTACCAGATAGCGGGTAAAACCGTAACCATCTGCATTGGGCCAGCTGAAGTTGCTAACGGAATTATAATCAATGTCAAGAACCATCAGGGGCACGCCTAATTTATTCTTGGTTTCGCTGTAGAATTTCAGTTTGGTCACATTGGCTGTAAAGTCACCGGAACCACGCAAGGTCCATTTCCAGGTATGTACATCATCATCAGAATAGCTTGCACCGTTAACGGTGGGCACCTTGAAGATTCTAAGCCCGGCAATATCCATCCAGTTGTCAAACAAGCCGGTGCTGGATTTATAGGTAATGGTGGTGCCGGACAAGCCGCCGTTGGGCCACTGAGACGGTGTGCTGTAATGAGACTGATAAATCAGCGGATAGTCGCTGTGCATATTTTCAAATTTAGCACGGGTATCAGCTTCATAAGCAATTAAAATTTCTGTTACCTGACCTGCTTCGTTTCTGCCCAGCTTCATCAGCTGACGGTTAGTAACATCGCCGGGAGCCAAAAGGTCATAAGCGGCTTCTTTCTTAATTCTCTGGGGTTGATTATCATAAGTATACCAAACCACATAATCAGCCAGCTCATAAACGAAAATTTCATCGGTTGCTTCCAGACCCTTAATGAATACACCGGAATGTAAACCTGAGGTCTCTTTCTTGGCATCCATCAGATAGAATAAATCCATATCCCAGTTTGCTGCCAGATAAACCACTTCGTTCCAATGGTTTAAGTAGAACACATAACGCTGACCAACAGTTAATGTGCTCAGAGGCAGTCTGTAGTCATCAGATAACTTATAGCTGTTGCCTTCAATGGTAATCTGATTGCTGCCGCTATCTACTTGCTCTAACAGCATAGTCATGGTTTTGCCGGAAACATAAGCTTCTGCAGAAGTGCCGTCTGCACTTTTGTAAACAGTCAAAACAGTATCTGCCTTTAATGCATCCAGTTCCATTTTTTCATTGGACTCAGAATACAAAGTAAAGCTTTCAAAAGCTTCTGTATCGATGTTACGACCGGCATCCAGCATATCATAAATAATACCGTTGCTTACGTTACGACCCTTCACCAGCACGTTGGTGAACTCACGAATAATAACAACTTCATAATAGCCGTCGTTATCATTGTCAATCAAAGTAATCTGACCGGTAGCCGGCTGCATTAAGTTTTTATCAAAGCAGGGAACGCCGTTATAAGCCACCATGGTGTTGATTTCCATCGGCAGCTTCATGGTTTTACCGTTTTTATCAGTTGTGTAGCGGTTATTGGCATAATCATACACAGCCTCATCAGCAGTAAGAACGATTTCGGTGTTCTTTCTCTTTTCCAGATGGATAATGATTGGCTCATTATCTTCAACTTTGTAATAATAGCGAATGTTAGAACCGACTAAGTTCTTAGTTTCCAGATTTGCATAGCTCAATAAGCCGTCTTCAAAACGGAGATACCCTTCTCTGGGCTTTTCTCCGTAAACAGAAGTCATGGGATCGGCCAATAAAACAGATTCTCTGTTATAAATACCAAAGTACTCTGTTAAAATGGTTTCACGTTCAGTACCTTCTGTTAAGAGACCGCCTTCTGCAATCCCGACAATCTGCATAACCTGTACATCCAGAGCATTGTACATAATCTGCAGTGCATCGTCACGGCGCAGGAATGTTCCGTTGCCTGTTAAATCGTCTAACAGGCCCAGGGTTGTAATGATATTGCTGTTTTTCTCCAGGCGCTGACCATAACCCAGCACGCGGGCGACAGCTTTTGCCGCCCACAGTGTCTGTGCTTTGTCTTCAGGATGAAAATATGCGGAAACGGAATTGCCGAACAGCCCAAGCTCTGTTGCCAGCAGGATTTCTGCCGCATACGTAGTACCGGAATTTACATCACGATAAATATTTTTCATTTCAACCATATCGGATGCAATGTTCTTATAACCCAACATTCTCACCAAAACACGGGCAAATTCCGCATGGGTTACATCTAATTCTTCTGTCATAACAAAGGGATCGTTTTTTGCTAAAATGCCGGTTGCTTCAAATAATGCAATTTTTTCGGAAGAAAGCTTTGCATTGAAGCTTTCGGCTGCCAGTGCCATACTGGGCAAACAGGTTACAAATAAAAGTGCACAAAGGCATATGCTGATAATCTTTTTCATATGCTGACTACCTCCTTAACGCATTGGTAATGACTTGTGCACACTGAGCACGTGTCATGGTGTTCTTCGGATAATATTTACCGTCTTCCATACCGTTAATTAAACCAATGGCCTGCAACTGCGCTACAGCAGACTGAGCATATTCGGAAATGGAATCCTGGTCAACCACACCGGCACCGCCTTCGGGGAATTCCTCGCCCAACAGTTCCAGTACACGGTGTAACATTACAGCTGCATCTTCACGGGTAATCTGTGCATCCGGCATAAAGTTGCCGTCGCTGCCCTGAACAATACCCATACCGCCTGCGATGGCTGCATAACTAGCATACCACGCACCGCCGGGCACATCGTTAAAGCTTGCACGCTCTGTGCTCTTCAGCTGGAAAGCAGAGCAAAGAATTTTTACAAATTCAGCACGGGTAATGCTGTCTTCAGGACCAAAACTGCCGTCAGGACGACCGCTTAATACGTTGATGGAGCTTAAGTAGCTGATGGCTTCATCTGCCCAATGTTCGGGAGCAACATCATAATAAACATATCCTGTTACCGTTGTGGAAGCGCCGCTCTGAATTGTGGGTACGCCGCCACCGGCTGTGCCGCCGGAAACAGCACCGCCACCGCCGCCAACGATAGTACCGCCGCCCAAACCGGGTGCGGGAACATAACCGTTGATGGCTGCTTTCAATTCAGCCAGCGTTGCATAAAGCTTACCGCCAACCAGGTTGCAGATATCTGCTTTATAAGCACTGTTCGGATAGTTTGTATCGGTTAATTCTTTTAAGAAGGAGTCTGCTTCCATGCTGTTTCTCACATGGTATACACCGTATAATAATGCGGTGTCATAAACCTGAGGTAATAAGTCCTCGAAATTCGTCCAGGGTTTTACCAAAATAACTGCACCGGTTTTGTTGGGCAGTGCATCATACTGCATTAAGGTTACACCGGCTACATCCAGACTGCGTGCATTAAGTTCAGCCTTTAAGCGATTGAACTGAGTCTGGTCAAAGCTTTCGTTTTCAAAATAACGGATGAGGCATGCTGCCAGATCAAATTCACGAACTTCATAGCCGGCACCTACCAGCAGTCTCTCAACATTTGCTTTGCCGCCTGCGGAAAGACTCAAGTATAAACTGTAAATGGTTTCAACTTCGCTGTCTGCCTTATCGGAATACAGTTTTAATACATTTAAGAAGCCGGGCAGATTCATAACTGTCGGAGTTAAAGCAGCCTGAGGATCCATCATAAAGAGATATTCAACTGCTTCGCCGCTTCTGGGAATAAAGTCTAAGCGGTAAGAACCGTCTGAAAGAGTCGGCAGAGAAATCACTGCATGACCGGTTCCATCCAGCTCTACGATGGTTGCATAAGCCAGCTTGCCGGCTTCAGAAAGACCTGCGGTTCTTTCGTAAACATCGCTGTAAGCAACAGTTACATCAGAGCCGTCCGTACCATGACCGTAAAACAATACGGTTGCCATGGTGTTTGCTGCACCGTAGAGATATAAATTGCCGCCACGGGCATAAATTTCAGTTTTTGTCACGCTTTCGCTGACAATTTCTGAAGGAACTGTTCCGGCTGTCTTATAAGGAGCAATCGGTTTTAAGTCGCTTGCTGCAAAGAGAGAAACCTTTGCTGCATCACAGCCGCTTGCATCGGTTGTCCAGGTGTAAGAAGAGCCGCTGAAGCTGATTTTTTCTACAACTGTCTTCTGCAGATCACCATTGTTATACAAAGCTGCTGCAACATAAATATCTGCATCGCTCAGAACATTCTGAACTTCTGCTGTCAGCGTGTTGCCGGAAAGGGTTACAGAGTAAACATCTTTAATTAATACCGGAGCAGATTCAACCAGACTACTGGTCTTCTTACCGTCGGTTACAGTAATCGTATATTTTGCATACTGACCGGCGTGTGACTGCTGGGGAACCCAGGTTTCGCCGGTTCCTGCCTGAACATAGGTACCGTCAGCTGTCGGTGCTACATACCAGGTAATGGTGCTGCCGGTTTTAGCAGCCTGCCAGGGAGAATAATAGGTATAATCAGCCTTGAGCTCCTGACCAACTGCGGCTACACCTGCGATAGTAGGTGAAAGAGCATAAGGTTCCGTAACATTCATGCTGGAAACAACCAAAGCATCCGGATTGCCGCCGGTTACGGAGATGCCGGTTAACGCACCGGAGGATAACACACCTTCGCCAATGAGCTTATCATTAAAGATGGCTTTATAGGTTCCGGTTTTGGTATTCGCCGCAATCATAACCTTTTTAGCTTCTGCCGGATCTTCCGTAGCAGAAATTACTTTAGAGCCGCCGGCTGTTGTCAAGGTTACACTGAAGGGACCGTCTGCTGTGAAGGTGATTAATATATCGCCTGTCATATCGGGCAGAGTCTTGGAAGTACCTTCATCGAAGCCCTCTGTAATCGTTGAACGACTAATCGTTGCTACACGATTCAAACCATAAAGAGAATCTTCAGATGTAATGGTTACATTGGAGATGCCATAGGGTACATACAATTTATTACCCTGAGCGGTAACTCCTACGCCAAAGTATGATACTTTATCAGGGAAGGGATAAATGCCTAAGTATACATTGTTATCTACATTAATAACGGCCTGCTGACGGCTTGTTGTGTAATACAGAGCCTCCGGCAGAGAATCGGGCAATGTGGGCGCCTGCAGAGAGCCGGCATAGGCATAAATGTTATCTATAGCTGCACCTACTGCAAAGCTTGTAATACTGCCACTGGGACAAGCAAAATCATTAACCATTAATTTGTTGTCCACATAAATATCAATGGTGCCTGCCACATGATCCTTTTCAATACGCACATTAAACCATGTATCGGCGGGAACTCTCATCATTTCTGCACGGCTATTGTTTGAGCAGTTATAAATAACAGCTTCATTGTCAGAAACCTTTTTATAGGAAAGGTTAACGCCTGCATCACTACCATAGAACAGAGAGAATTCGCTGCTACCATCCATTTTGTCGGTTAAGGTTGCCGATTCAATCATAAAGTCTGCTTCAACAGTTGCAACAGATGCATAGCCGGAGCCAAACCAACTACCACCAATACCGGTCTGGCCGGCATAACGGCTGGCTGAAAGAGTAACGTTCAAACCGGAGCCGGTTGAATCCCAGGCTTTCTGACCAAAAGCAGAAACATATTTATCACCATCTGCTTTTGTTTTAACAGTACCTGCATTGCCTGCATAACTTGCATTAGATGCCTGTTTGCTGCCGGGCTGGATCAGATAGTCATCCCAACCGGCCTGACCAAACATTCTGCGGCTTAAGTTGTTGATACCTACGTCATACATTTCAAAGTCCATTTTAAAGCCAAGTGCAGTATAGTCAGTCCAGTAGTAGAAGTCACTGTTTGCATTACCGCTGGCTGTTCTGACGCCTCGAACTTCTTTTTCTGCCAGCACTTCGCCGGCAGCGTTCTTAGCCTGAACAATGAATTTCTTATCTTTTACCTTGTTGCCGGTAATTAAAAGTCCACCATCTTCGCGAATCTCTACACCGGCAGGAAGTGTGCCACCTTCTACAGCCGCTACACTCCACACAACATCGGTTACACCGGTGTCATTCAGTTTATAAGGCACACGCATAATGCCGTTTTCTCTTTCCACAGGCAGAATAACATCATCACCCACGATAGCAAGAGCCGGAGCCGGGGTCGCGGTTGCAACGGGCGTTGCCGTGGGAGCCGGAGTTGCGGTTGCCGCAGGTGTTGCAGTTGCCGCAGGTGTTGCCGTCGGGGATGCCGTGGGCACGGGAGTGGGTGTCGGGGTTGGAGCCGGTGTTGGAGTTGCTGCCGGCGTATAGGTTCCTTCCCCAACAAAAGCGGCTACCTTGGTGCCGGAATAAATATTGATATTATCTACAAAGCTTTCAAAACCAATAGAGGTAATGCCTGTTTCGGCTGTATTGTTCTCCGCAACCACAACCGAACTTGTATGGGAGTTTGCCGTAACGCTTACAGTTTTATTATCTTCAATAACAACCTTAAGGGGAATCATCTGATAATAAAAATCAGCACCATAACCGGTTAAACCTGCGTTTGCCTTCCATGTACCGCCTACGCGAGTTTCTACCTTATTGTTAGCAAGATTAACTGTGAAGCCGCCGCTACCAAAGTTAACAACAATAGGATAATTCATGGCAGGCCACCAAACACTTGCACCAAAATCGCTTTGCTTATGTACAGCAACTGTTGCTTCAATGGTGATTTTTTCTGATTTCATATTATCCGGACGAACGGCCAACGAATAAGCATCGCCTGTTGCTTTGTGGTGACCATGACCGATTTTGTTGGTTTTTGCTGTATCTTCTGCTTCAAAATTATAAACCGATTTCATCTGACCTTCCGTAATGGTTTGTGCAGTTGTACCGGCAAAAATGGAATTTGCTACTGTTTGACCAACAACTTCATCTTCAAAATCTGAACTGTAAGAAACGCTGTTGGTGGTTATCTGAAATTCTGCAGAACCGCTTGCATCTGTAGCCTTGATTTTAAAGGTTTCGCCTAAAGCTACAGCATTAACGGTTAACACACCGGTTGCTGCATCAATTTTAGCATAGGATTTCACTCTGCCGTCGTCAACTAAGCTCCAGGTTACACCCTCTGTGATGGGTGTACCGTCTAACTTGGTTGCGGCATAAGCAACTTCAATCGCACCGGAAGAAGGCAGGAACAATTTAGCATCGCCTGCTACCTTAATATCCGGTTCAGCAGGAACCGGGGGATAGGTACCTTCTCCGGCGAAAGCTTCTACTTTCACGCCGGTGTAAATTTCAAGATCATCAACGGGTGCTGCTAACATAATTTTGCTAACATTATAGTTTGCAACGCTGTCATTTAAAATGCCAACGAAGTAATAACCATTTTGGCCTTTATAAACAGTGGTAGGTGTGCCATTGTTTACGGTTGTGGTGAAGTCTGTGCCCATAACTTCAAGTTTAACGGGAACAAACTCATCAGCAACATAGGTATATGTGCTGTTAGCAACTGCAGGAGCGGTGGGGAAATATAATTTGTTCAGATAAGTACCCTGAGTTGATAAATCCCACTTGGTTCTGGTTAAGCCGATTTCATCACCATTTGCTTTAGCAGTTAAACCTAACTGATAATTATGAGTTGCCAGTGTAGTGCCTTGCCAACCGGTTACACCTTCAACCTGTTTATCCCACAAAATGTTGAATAACTGATGGATACCGGAAGGCTTCGCTACACCATCGGACATATACTTAGCTTCTACGGTTAAATGGTTGCTTTTAAGACCTAAGTCTAAAAGGTCAATGTAGCTTGCCATGCCCCAACCGGTAGTTGCTGTAATGTAAGCATATTTATTACCATTGCCCTGTGCTTGAACAGCAAAGGCGCCGGTTGTATTGGTGCCGTGATAGAAGTTTGCGGGCATTTCACCATCTTCAAAATCGTAGCTTAAAGACGTGTTATGAATGCTTACCGGAAATTCTACAGAGCCTTCTGCGGTTTCAGCTTTAATTTTAAAGCTTTCACCCAAAGCCACAGCATTAACGGTTACTTTACCGGTTGCCGCATCAATTTTAGCATAGGTTTTTACTCTGCCATCATCAACCAGGCTCCAGGTTACGCCCTCTGTAATGGGTGTGCCGTCTAATTGTGCAGCCGAATATTCAACTTCGATTGCACCGTCAGAAGGCAGGAACAGCTTCGCGTCACCTACGATTTGTAAGTCTGCTACTGCAAATACGTTTGTGGGGATAAAGGTCAACATCATCATAATGACCAAACAGAATCCCAACAGTCTCTTCATTGTCTGTTTCATAGATATCCTCCTTAAAACATTTTCCTTTTGACAATCTATATATAAGAAGTCTTTAACAACTTGACTTCAAAGGAACTAGATAATGTCCTTTAACAACTTTTTCGCATTTTCACCAAAAATCTTGATTTTGTCGCTGTCACTCAGCTTAGAAAGCGCCAGCTTACCCACATTATGACTGCAGTCATAGAAGGGAAGGTCAGTACCAAATAGCACTCTGTCTACCCCCACCTGACCTACAATCCATTCAATGGCACCGTCGTAGGTGCTGGAAATGGCTGTATCCACAAAAATATTCTCTGTGGATTTGCAGGCCTGGATGGCGATTTGCTTAGAGGCAAAGCTGGTAAAGCCGCTATGACCGATAATCACCGGCGCATCCTTATAGGTTTTGCCGATGGCAACAGCCTGTTCTACCTCAAAGGGCTCCCAGGTGTGAAACAAAATGGGGAGCTTGTTTTTGTTGGCAAATTCCAGAGCCGGAATGTATGACGGATTGTTCAGCGCCGTCATTTGTTCACAGGCGTGCATTTTAATACCAATCACGCCGGGGGCAGAGTCAAAATACTTGGTTACATCAAAATCCGCATAATAGGGATTGGGTACAACGTAAGCATAAATTCTGCCGGGGTTTTCCTTTGCCGCCTGCACCGTCAGGTCGTTTCCCAACCAGGGGTCGCTCTGCAGTGCCGGATTCGAAGAAAGAGCAATGGCGTTCACGCCCATCCGATCCAGCTTCGCTATAATGCCCTTGGCATCATATTCTGCGGTGTGAATCACGCGGGATTGCTCAATGTGACCGTGAATATCAAAGATAAAAATGTCATCTAAGGGCAAACCCTCTAATGCTCGCCTAATCATAACGCCACCTCCTCTAACAATCTCAAAATATTGCCGGAGGCAATGAGCTGTTTTTCTTCATCGCTGATGTCTGCATAGCGAATGAGAGATGTTGCGGCCGCTGCCGAAGCGTTGGGCATACCGGAGCCGAAGAGCATCCGCTCGGCACCAACATACTGGCAGAATCTTGCCACCGCGTTGTGAATGATGAAGTTGCTGGAATCTAAATAGATGTTGTCGCAGCTTTCAAAAATCGGTGCTAAGAATCGCACCGTGCGGTAGCCGGGGTCGCAAATGACGAATTTTGCCTTGGGATAGTTTTTGCATAAATCATAAATGTTGGCCGCACCCTGCATTTCAGCATAGTTTACGAAAATGGGCACGTTACATTCAGAAAGAGCATCAATCATAGAGCCTGCCGAATAAGGCGCCATGGAATATTGCTTGGAGAAGGGGAAAAAGCGAACCGTTTTCACACTATGCTTTTTCATTTCGGCTAACAACATCTGAGGCGTCATAAACTCATCCCAGATGTTGGGCTGCACCACCCACTGCTTCATCAGTCTGTCTTCATACCCTGTCACGGTTTTTTCCAACTCGGGAATGCCCAACAGACAGCTATTTTCCACTCCTACACTATGGTAGCAAATGGCTTGTTCGATGCCCACACGGTCCATAATCTCCAAAAAATCTCCTGTGGTCACCGGAGAGCCCTCACGGGGCGCCATACGGTTGCCAATCATACAGTTGGCATCAATAAATTTTATCATTTAACCGCCCCCTTACAGAACCTCGGCAGCTACCTTTTTAACCGCCTTAATCATATCCTCTAAATCCTGATCCGTAAAGGTGGGGTCAATATATGTAAATACATTGCGGGGCATAACGCTGATCGCATTGGGACACATATCTTCTGTGTAAACGATTTCTTCATCAAACTGATTGAAGGGGAAACCGTTTGCATCAACCGTCTTTTTATAGAAAACCTGAGGGATCATATATACGGGGCGACCGCCATAGAGAGAGTTAAATGCCACATTTTCTGCCCACATAGCCTGACAGAAGGCATCACTTTTTTCTTTGCTTTCCACAAACATCATCAGGGATGAAGCAGCATCGCCTTCGTCATCAATAATGCGTCTGAAAGTTAAACCGGGCACATCTTTTAACTCGTTTTTCAAAATGGCTTTGTTCCGCTTCATCTTGGCAATAATATCATCAAGTTTCGAAAGCTGAACACAGGCCACGGCACCGGTCAGTTCGCTCATACGGTAGTTCTGCCCGACAAACACACGGTCAGGGTTATTGGTTAAGCGTCCCTCCACCTTGCGGTACTGTCCCTGGTCGTGGTAACGGACCGCACGCTCATAAAGCTCGTCGTTATTGGTCACTACCACACCGCCTTCACCGGTGGTTAAGATTTTATTCATCTGCATGGAGTAAACACCAATGTCGCCCCATGTACCCATGGGCTTGCCATTTAAGGAGGAGCCCATAGACTGTGCCACGTCTTCAATAACAATCAGATTATATTTTTTCGCTTCTTTTACTACTTCATCCATCTGGCAGGGGCTACCCAAAAGGGGCACCGCAATCACAGCCTTGGTGTATTTATCAACCAAGCCACCGATGGCTTTGGGGTCGATGTTCTGTGTGTCATCCACATCGGCAAACACAGGCACCGCACCGGCACAAATTACCGCACCGGCAGTTGCCAAAAAGGTGCAGGCAGGCACAATAACCTTGTGACCGGGACCAATGCCGGCAGCTTTTAACGCTACTACCAGACCGGCGGTACAGCTGGTAACACCCAAAACGTGCTTCACGCCCATACGCTTTGCAAATGCTTCTTCAAACTGGTCTACTTTGCCCAACACATTAGGGCCGTAATATCTGAACGGCGACTGTGCCATACAAACCTCATAAACCGCCTTGGCTTCTTCCTCGCCATAGACCATAGCACCGGGAAAGCCACCATTTAACAAGGTTTCGCGCACAGGCGTTCCACCGTTAATTGCTAATTTGCTCATCTTTTTCTACTCCTTTTAATGCTACTATATAAAGACGGTTATAGGAACGGCGATTTCGTCGTCCCCTATATGAACTTTTTTATTAACCCTTAACAGAGCCAATCATAATACCCTTAACAAAGTATTTCTGCACCATAGGATAGATGAGAACCATGGGCAAGCTAGCCACAATAACCAGTGAGTATTTTAAAAGCTCACTCATGAGTCGAGCCTGAGATTCTTCCATTGCATTGGTGGCATTTAATTCATCCACCTGACCAAGCAACAGGATTTCACGCAATACAATCTGAATGGGATATAATCTCTGATCCTGAATGTAGAGATAAGCACTCATAAACACGTTCCAGTAAGCAACCATGTAGTAAAGCGCGATAACTGCCAGAGAGGGTTTCGCCAGCGGAACGGCAATCTGCAACAGATAACGGAAATCGTCACAGCCGTCCAGCTTTGCCGACTCTAAAATTTCACCGGCAACATTGGTCTGGAAGTAGGTTCTGATGATAATCATATTCCAAACGCTCATGGCAGAGGGAATGATTAAAGACCAACGGGAGTTAAACAGACCTAAGTTTTTAACCAACAGGTAGGTAGGAATTAAACCGCCGGAGAACCACATGGTAAAAGCAAACAGCAAGGAAATGAGGCCGCCGATAGTAAAGTCCTTACGGGACAGGGGGTAAGCCGCCATAACGGTTACAATCATGCTGACAACCGTACCAACAACTGTGTAAATAACGGAGTTATACATACCGGTCCAAACCTGTTTGTGCCGAAGCACCGCGTAATAACCTGCCACCGTGGGTTTAACAGGCAGGAACCAGACTTTACCTGCCATCAGTGCTTTTGCATCACTGAAGGAAGAGCTTAATACAATGATAACGGGATATAAAATAATCAATAAACACAATGTAGCAAAAATTACGTTAAAAACGTCGAACGCTTTGTCTGCGCGTGTTTCTTTCAAATGATTACGTTTTGCCATAATAACAATCTCCTTTTCTCTTTTTAGGGTCAGCGTTTACCACAAACCAACTTCGGTAATCTTCTTGGAAATTTTGTTCGTGGTCATAATCATCAGGAAGGAAACCACAGAAGCCATCAAACCGATAGCAGCAGGATAAGAATAGCTGGGAATACCGCCGCCGATACCGATTTTATACTCATAGGTGCTCAGCACTTCAGAAATTTCTAAGTTGGTGGGGTTCTGCATCATAAAGGTTTTATCAAAACCAACGCTGATGATAGAGCCTAAGTTCATAATGGTCATAATGGCCACGGTGGGCAGAATGCCTGCCAGGTCGATATGCCAGATTCGTCTGATTTTATTGGCACCGTCAATAATAGCCGCTTCGTGGAGCTGAGGGTCAACACCGGCCAGCGCAGAAATATACATAATGGAGCCCCAACCTGTGCTCTGCCAAACGCCGGACCATACATATAAGTGACGGAAGTATTTGGAAAGACCTAAAATGTTCACCTTTTCACCGGTAAGCAGCTGAATAACATTGTTAACGATACCGGACTGGGTGTTAAACAACAGCTGAATCAGGCTGACAATGATAACGGTGGATAAGAAGTGAGGCAGATAGGTTACCATCTGTACTGTTTTCTTAAACCGTTCATTTTTCAGGTAGTTCAGGCTGACAGCCAGCAGAATGGGGAAGGGAATGTTAATGGCCAGCGAATACAGGCTGATTGCCAGCGTGTTTCTGATTAACGGCCAGAACTGAGAGGAATTAATGAATCGGATAAAGTGTTTAAGACCAACCCATTCGCTGCCCATATAACCCAAACGGGGTTTATAGTCAATAAAGGAAATTCGCGCACCGTACATGGGCACATATTTAAATACAATTATGTATGCCAGCGGTATCAGAATCAAAACATAAAGCTGCCAGTTGGTTTTAATGTCAGAAAAATAACCGGTATACTTCTTTTTCTTCTTGGGTGTTGTTTCTGACGTAGTTGCTGTTTTTTTCATAACAGATTCGCTCCAATCTGCCGCTCTGCCCGGCGAATAATGTAAATATAATGTATATGAGTCCCTTTTCGCGCAGAGAGGAAAATGAAAAGAGATTTACATTCAAAGTTATAAAGGGTTTTTGCCAGATTATTGGTTATTATAGCCTCCCTTGCCTAAAGGGAGGGGGACCACCGAAGGTGGTGGAGGGATTCATAACATAAGTATGTATAAAAATCATAAGAATCCCCCAGACTTCTCGTTTTCACTCGAAGCCAGCCCACTCGCGTGCCCAGAATGGGTATTAGGCAAGGGGCCATTTTGTGTTTCGCCCGGTGCGGTGCAGTGCCCCGCACCGGACAATGGATATTTAATAATTCATAAAAAGGTCTTTTTTATAGTTGCTAATTAAATAGGAAGAAACTCCTATTTTTTCACCCCTAAAGCCTATTATTTAACAGGCTGCAGAGTACCCCAATTCCATAAGAACGCTTTCACCGTGTCGCCTGCTGCATATTCTGCAGTTAAAGCTGCACAGCCATAGAGCTTGCCGTTTACAACAGTTACGGGAACAGATGTCATTTTAACCATTTTGTCGCCACTGTATTGAGCAATAATCAGCTTAGCATCGGAAGATACGCCGGCAGGAGCAGCTTCACCTAAGGTTACGCTGACAACATTTTTGCCTGCTGCCACTGCATATTCTGTTGCAAAGCCAACATTCTGTACTGCGTTACCAACTTTGAATTCGGTGTTAGCTGCAGCTGCAGTTGCAGAACCGGAGTAAAGCTGAATGTTATCTACAGAAGCACCAATCCACCACTGGTGGTTAGCCAGATTAGAAGTCATTTTTGTTACAACAACATTTTCCGCTACTAAACGACCATTAATGTAAACATTAATTGCTTTGGTTGCATTGTTCTGTTCCAACTTCAAGGAGAACCATGTGTCAACAGGCATAACAGCAATTAACGGTGCGCCGGTTTCTGCAACAACACCATCTACCACACCGAGATAAACACCAACGGTCTCATCTGTCAGCTTCTTATAGAAAATATCAAACGTATCGCTGTTGCTGGTGATTACAGATGCCGTAGAGTAAACGGGATCCATTTTGGTAACCCATTCACCGTCAAACATAAAGTCTGCTTCTAAGTTCACGGTTTCTTCACCTGCAAAGTACTCACCGAGATAAGTCTGTTCTTTAGTTGTGTCGGTGTATTTATTATCATTGATGTCAAGATATAAGCCGGAACCATCAGCACTGGAGGTCCACCATTTGCGACCAAAGGAAGAAATGTATTTGTTGCCGCTTCCATCCTGTACAATAGTCGCTACACCTTTAGAAGGAGCATTGCTACCCGGCACGATTAAGAAGTCGTTCCAGTTGGATTCACCAATTAGAGAACCATCATCGTCACCGTTACCCATACGGCCGTCTAAGTCCTTAGAGCCAACATCATATTTTTCAAAATCCTGTAAGAAGGTTCTGTTATCAATCCAGTAATAGGTGTTCTTCTGACCTCTGAAGATTTCCAGTGTCTTTTCACCTATAACTGTGCCATTTGCATCTTTTGCCTGAATGGTGATGTTGCCGGTGGGAGTGTCACCGGTAATGGTTAATTTACCGTTTGCATCAATGCTTGTGCCTGCATAGTTAGAAGCTAAGCCCCAAGTTACGGTAGCATTCTGATCTGCCCAGGGCAGTTCAGGTGTTGCAGAATAGTTAAAGCTTGTAGCAGATGTGCTCTTATAAGGAGCAATTAAGAAATCGTCACCGGAAATGGTCCATGCACCAGCAACCTTTTCACCGGAATAGATTTCCAAATCATCAACAGGTGTACCAAACTTAATGCTGGTGATGGGAACGCCGATAACGCTCACTTCTTCACCTGTTTCAATATCGTTTACATCGGAGACAAATTCTTCAGCAGTAAACGCAGAACCGTTAATGCTTACAAAAATCTTATCATCTTTAACAACCAACTTCATATTGGTAAAGCTGAAATCATCAGAGAAACTTGAGCCGTAACCATTAACGTCACCTCTTGTGTAAGTACCGGTATAGTTATAGGTACCAACCGTTTTCCAACGAGAAGCATCATCAATATGAGCACCGATTTCACTACCGATGGTATAATTTCTGTAATCCTGTGCTAATACTTTTGCAGCACCTTCTCCGGTGTTGGCTGCGCGTAGGTTAACATATACCGGCCAGGATTTATGAGCACCATCGTTCCAATAGGTATTACCCATAAAGGATTTATCATAATGAACCTGGACAGGCGTTACAGGGTTATAAATAGAATTACTTGAGAGATCAGCCATACCGGCAGAACGGAATTTTAATTCAACGCTTAATACCTGGGGTGCAAACTCTCCGTTTGCAAAGTTGACAGCAGCATTGCCTGGATTGCTCCAGGAACCTGCCTTAAAGGGGGCATAATTGTTACCATTGTTTAAGGTAGCAACACTTACGTTGTTGCCGTTTGTAATGAAGGACGGAATGGTACCATCTTCAAAGTTTGCACTGAGGCTGGTTGCATTTGTTGTAACTTCCATAGTAGCTTCTGCATCAGCAGTCGCTGCTTTTACGGTAAAGGTTTTACCCTTTGCCTGAGAGTCAATTAATAATTCACCGGTAGCAGGATTCATTTGTGCATAAGAAGCTACATTATCACCGGAAACAGAATAAGTTACGCCTTCAGTAACAGCTTCACCTGCTTTGGTTTCCATACCGTACTGTACTTTAATAGTACCGGAAGAAGGCAGGAACAGTTTGCTGTCGCCTGTAACTTTAACAGCATCAAACATAGTAGCAGAAGCTTTTACACCGGTGTAGATTTCCAAATCATCAATAGGAGAACCGATACCAGCTGATAACAAATTAACATTAGATACCGTCTCGGTTCCATCCTGAAGGAACCAAGTGCTGGTTGTTACACCGCTAATGGTGGTATTAATGGAGTTTCCTAACACTTCAAAACGTGCAGGAACAAATTCGAAATCACTAAAGGTACAGGTTGCTTCGTCATAAGTTCCTACAATGTTAAATGTACCGGATTTATCTGTACCGGAAGGAATAATGTAACCATGGTAGTCGCCTTTTGTAACATAGTCATAACGAGTTACATTTAACTGTGCCGGATTGCTATTGGATACAACAGACCAACCATTGGTAATTCTCCAGTTACCTACTTTACTACCATTATAGTCTCCTGCACCCACAAGGACTTTATCCCAATTTAATGTAAAGGGTTTATAAGGATGATGAGTACTTGCTGTGTTTGCAATGTTGGAAGCAATAAATTTTAAGTCAACCGTAATGTGACTGGATGCAAAGTTTGCACCTTCAAAACTTAAGGTCGTGTTGGGTGTACCCCAAGTGCCGTTGTAAACATTTAAGTATTTATTGCCCTTATTCTCCATAATAGTCAAACGACCATTGGAAGTTGTGGTAATATCAGACGGAACAGCACCATCTTCAAAGTCATAGAAATAAACTTTTTCACTAACTACAACAGATTTTGAACCTGTGTAATCGGCAGAAGTTGCAGACAGGAAGATTTCCTTGCCTTTTGCTGCCTGGCTCACATAGAGTGCGCCGGTTGCAGCATCAATCTGTGCATACTTCCAAATGTCGTCTGCAGCAATTTCGCTGTTATCAGCATTTTCTACTTTTGTAATTGCGTAGGTTGCACCGTCTACTGTTGTGGTGCCGTCGGTTGTTAATGTGTACTGCACTTTAATGGGGCCGGTGGAGGGCAAAAACAGTTTTGCATCACCAACCAGCTGACCTTCTGCAGCTGCAGCAGGCACAACTGCCATACCGCAGATGAGCATTAGTGTCAGTACCAAAGCTAATAAGCTTTTTACGTGTTTCATGATATCGCTCCTTTTTTAAATTTACGGAAACTCATCCGTTATTATATTGTAAGGTTCGAACCGCGAACCATTTGGAACTAATTTCAGGCTTCCCCTTCCTTCAAGGCTCCCTTGCCTAAAGGGAGCTGGATCGGCGTAGCCGGGACTGAGGGATTCAAAAACATTCACGTTTTAAGTTTCGTCGTCTTTTGTCTTCCTCTTTCTTTGGAATCCCTCCACCACCTGCGGTGGTCCCCCTCCCTTTAGGCGAGGGAGGCTAACAGGGGAAGACTTGCGGCAAATCGATGAAGAGCCGGCGGGTAGAAATCCGACTCCTCACCTTTTGCCTGTATATCTAAGCGTTACCTTAGTCTAAGGTGTCAATCCAGTTCTGGACGATTTCAGTGTAACGCTCAAGACCTAAATCATAGAAATTCTGAACATATGCATCCCATTCGGTGTCGATATCTTTTTCACCGATGATAAAGCCTACCATACCGGCACTGATTGCATTTTCGAAAGTTGTGCGGAACTCTAAGTATTCTTCAGCCACTTCAGAAGGCATGGGGAAGTCGTCGATAACTACATCGAAAACTTTATAAGGCTCATAGAGCTTATAGGCTTCATAAGAGGTTGCCAGACGGTCTTTATCAATGGTGTAGTCCTTAACCTTAATAGCCTTGTCAATATTGGCGTAGCTGCCAACGAAGTTCCAACGGGTATTCTGAATGCCATCAAAGGTTTCACCGGTTCCGGCATCTTCAATAGCAACAACAGCCTGTGTACCATCTAAACCGATTTCGCCTTCTTTAGCAGGACGGGTACCGGGGTTAGCCTTTGCCCACCATGCTTCATCAGATAAGAACCAGTCGTACCATTTCAAAGCAACAGCAGGATCTTCACAGTCGGTCGTAATGCTGAAGCTTGATGTGCCACCGTAACCACCGCTTGCAGGTGTTCCACGGTAACCATTGGGACCTTCCAACGGTGGAATGGGAATATATTCATTCATACGGTTGCTGGTGCCGGCTGCGGTGAACTGTGTGGTCCAACGACCGGGTGCTGCACCTAAGATGGGCACTTCGTTTTCACCAAGGGCGGTTACACGGGCACGATCCATAACAAAGCTATCAGTATGGATTAAGCCTTCATCATACAGCTTCTTCATATAACGGAAGCCTTCTCTTGCTGCATCCTGAATGGGAGCGAAGACTGCCTTACCATCAATGTTGGTAAAACCAAATCTGCCCCAGGGAAGGAAGCAGTTCATCATGAACAGATCCAAACCAATTTCAGAACCACGCTGACCTCTTGCAGCCAAAGGCACTTCATCGGCTTTGCCGTTGCCGTTGGGATCTTGTTCCTTAAAGGCTTTTAACACCTGATAGAACTCTTCGGTGGTTTGAGGAATTTCTAAGCCAAGCTTATCCATCCAGGGTTTATATACCCACATTTTGTAAGGTGCTTTACCTTCAAAGCCCTCTGTATGACCCTTTAAGCCTAACAGCATATCCTCAGTATGGCGGAGTCCCTTTTCCAAACCGGGGTGTTCTTCAAACATTTTCTTTATGTAGTAACCATGTTCGTTTACCACATCAGACAGTTCAATGAACACGCCCTGGTCGTAATAAGCAGTCTGTTCACTGGCTGCAAAGCCAAAGCCTAAGAACACATCAGAATAGTCATCACTGGCTATTTTAATGTTGATGGCCTGACGAACATCACCGCTGATTAAATCCCATTTAACTTTAACATTTGTCTTTTCTTCGTAGGTTTTTGTAAAGGTATTGGTTTCAAGGTTTTCAATGCCGGTAGGCTTCTGCATAAAGATAGACAATTCATAAGGTTCTTCCACAATGGGGAACTCGTTAGGCTTGGAAACCTCAACAGTGCCTTTTGATCCTGTGTTGGCTGTTTTTCTTCCGTCACCGGCACAACCGGATAACAAAAGCATGGCAGCAAGCAACCCTGCACCAAAACGTTTAGCTTTCATAAAATCCTCTCCTTTTATTAGAATAAATTATTCTCTTTTATATTGCACTTCGAAAAACGCAGACTATTTTGTTAATTCTATTATAGCCCTGCGAAATACTGGTTTCAACAAACAATTTCTGCCAAGCAAACAGATTGTGGACTTTTTTTGAATTTTTTTGAATTTTTAACCAATTTTCTTTTTGCGGCCAGCCAAAAGTGGCTTGAATACTGGCTTTTAGGCCTCTCCACTTTTTGTTTGTATGCACATTTTTCCATTAAAAATTTTTCTTTCTTTAGCTACTGATTTTTTCATATACAACATGTGGTAGGCGCTCATTTTCAGACACACAACGGTTCTTAAAAACCAGCATAAAAAAAGAGTCGCCGTTTAAAACGACAACTCTTTTTTGCAATTTAATTCTTAATTATTTCTGAGCATCAATTGCATATTCCTGAATAATTTCAGTATAGCGTTCAAGACCGATGTTTTCAAAGTTTGCTACATAAGCATCCCAGTCTTTATCAATATCTTTTTCACCGATAATGAAACCAACCACGCCGCTGCTGATAGCAGACATGAAGTTTGTACGGAGTTCAAGATATTCTTCACCAACTTCTGTGGGCATGGGGAAGTCATTAATAACTACGCCGCGTTCTTCGAAAGGCTTGTAAAGCTGATATGCTCCATAAGAAGTCTTTTTACGTTCTGCATCAGCCGTGAAGTCTGCCGTTTTAAAAGAAACCTCTTCAGCCAGATAGCCGGGGATAAAGTTACCGGACCAACGAACATTCTGAATACCATCAAAAGTTGCACCGCTTTCAGCAGGCTCAACAGTCAGGATAGCCTGTGTACCATCCAAACCAATTTCGCCTTCTTTAGCTAAACGAGTGCCGTCTGTTGACTTGGAAGCTAAATAACCATCCATAGAATAGAACCAGTCAATCCACTTAACAGCTACAGCAGGTTCTTCACAGTCGGTAGTGATGCTGAAGGTGGTGCATCCGCCGGAACCGCCTGCACCGGTTGTACGAGCCTTACTAACAGGGCTGGAAAGCGGAGGCATGGGAATATATTCATTCATACGATTGCTGGTGCCGGCTGCGGTGAACTGTGTGGTCCAGCGACCGGTAGCAGCACCTAAGATGGGCACTTCGTTTTCAGCCAGTGCTGTTACACGGGAACGATCCATAACAAAGCTATCAGTATGAATCAAACCTTCATCATACAGCTTTTTGATGTAACGAATACCTTCTTTTGCTTCTTCCTGAATGGGTGCAAACACTGCTTTGCCATCTATGTTAGTAAAGCCATATCTGCCCCAAGGCAAGAAAGCATTCATTAAGAAAATGTCAAGACCGATTTCAGAACCGAACTGGCCTCTGGCTGCCAGAGGAATTTCATCTGCTTTGCCGTTGCCGTTGGGGTCTTTTTCTTTAAATGCCTTCAGCACTTCATAGAGTTCATCGGTTGTAGTGGGCACTTCTAAGCCCAGTTTATCCATCCAGGGTTTGTACAGCCACATTT
Organism: Oscillospiraceae bacterium; assembly: GCA_015068865.1. Taxonomy (GTDB): domain Bacteria; phylum Bacillota; class Clostridia; order UBA1381; family UBA9506; genus UMGS755. The sequence continues at coordinate 49,916 of SVJT01000001.1, forward strand.
TGTGAGGTGCAGAACCTTCAAAGTTGCCGACCTCATCGGAAAGACCAAGCAGCATATTATCTGTGTGGCGCAGTTCCTTTTCAATGGAAGGATTTTCTTCAAACATTTTCTTGATGTAATAACCGTGTTTATCTACTACATCGGTCATATCAATGTAAACACCTTGATCATAATATGTAGACTGTTCGCTCTTTGCAAAGCTGAAGCCTAAGAAAATATCAGAGTAATCATCGCTGGCTAACTTAATGTTGATCGCCTGACGGGCATCACCGCTGATTAAATCCCATTTAATTTTAACATTTGTTTTTTCTTCATACCATTTGGTAAATTCGTTGGTTGTAATGTCTTCAACACCGGTGGGCTTGGTCGTGAAGATAGCCAATTCAACAGGTTCTTCTACGATAGGAAACTCATTGGGCTTGGAAACCTTAGCGGTACCCTCTGCATTACCGGAGCTGCCGGCTTTTCTGCCATCCATTCCGCAACCGGTAAAGAGTAGCATTGCAGCCAACAAACCTGCACCAAAGCGAATTACGCTCTTTTTCATAAAAACCTCTCCTTTTATTAAAATAAATGATTCTCTTTTTTATCGTGCGCCGCCAAACGCAGATAAAGCTTCTGATTTTATTATAGAGGCTAAGGTTCTGAATTTCAACAAACAATTTCTGCCAACCAAACAAATTGTGGACTTTTTGACACAAATATTGAAAAAAGTCCCGAAACTGTTTGTTTTCAGGACTTTTTTGTTAATTCTTCTTTTGTTGATTGATATATTCCGAAGGACTCATCCCCAGCCGTTTTTTGAATACGCGGCGAAAGCTGATGTCACTCAGGTAGCCTACCGCTTCGGCAACATCCTTAACCGGCATCCGGCTATCCAATAATTGACATGCCTTTTCTATGCGGATTCGCTCCAGATAAGAAGAGAAATTCTCTCCCATAAACTTTTTAAACATTTTGGAGATATATGTGCTGTCACTCATACCAAAGGCGGCAGCCAATGTATCACGAGATAACTCATTACTGGTATAGTTCTCCTGGATATACTCCAGCATTTTGTTAAATTGACCGTTGTGGGAACTCTCTTCAAAAACTTTCACATTTTCACAAGCCGCAAACACAAAGTCACGAGCATATTCAAAGAAGCTTTTGATAGTGAAGTCACCCAAACGGTAACTCACACGTTCTTCGTCTTTAAAATAGGTCTGACGAACCTTGTTAAGGGAAGAATATATTTCGCTCAACAGCTCCTCCATTCGCAAGCAAGACAAACTTCTCTTAACAAAATTTTCTTCATATATTAAATCCAGAATCTTAGTTGCCTCGTTTACTTTTCCTGCCGCAATCGCTGTAATTAAGCCATTTTCAACCTCCAACGGGAAATGATACATCGTCTGGTCCTGAGGCAGTTCCTCATAAAACAGCTTATCCTTCGTGCCGGTCATATGGTTATAAGACACAATTTCACGCGCACAGCGATATGCCTCCGCAATATCGCAAAGACGGTCTGTGGACGTTCCGACACCCAACAAAACTTCCATCCGGTAGCGATAGAAGACTTCCAGATTCATATTGACCAGCTGGTTTTTCAATCGCCGCAAAAATACCTTCGGTTCTTCATCAAAACCCAGCAAAACAGCCAGTGTTTTGGCATCTGCAATATAAATATACAGATTGTCACCTAAAAATTCTTCCAAAGCATGGGTTAAGAATATGTTTTTATTGCTCTCGCCCTCCACATTATAAACCGCCGCAGAACGCAATGCCAACACCGTAAAATGCTTGTAGTTCAGTTTCAGGCCGCTGTCTGCCACCAGACGCTCCGCCGCCGCCTCATCCTCTAGCGAGCCGGAAAGCAAAAAGTGCAACACTTTATAGTCACTTCGGTCATCCAATTTGTCCATACTTTCCTTAATTTGGCGGTTCTGATCTAACAAATCGCCAATATAAGGCTGCCAAAAATCAAACTCATTGGTTTTCAGCGCAGACACTAAGGGTCTTTTTTCAATTCCTAACATATGCATGAGCCGTTGATAGGATTTATTACGACCATAGGTAAAATAAACGCAAAGAAGGCATCCAAGCAAAAAGGCAAGAATATTAATTGCACTTAAAATGCCGTTAACGGAAACCATATCCTGCATAATATAATCGTAGTCAATAAAAATATGATACTGCCAACGACGTTGTGAACCGTGCAGAACAAAATGATACAGTTTCTTTCCGTCTATTTCAATAGACCGGTAGCTATCTTTTCCCTCTGTTTTCTGCACCGCATCTCTATATTTCTCTCCTTGGCTCAAAAGCAGCTCTCCATCGTTGGTTGTGACATAAATTTCGCCATTTCCTTCTGATAAAATAGCATCGAAGGAAGAAAGCAGCTGTTCCACATTGATTACTGCCGTTATGCTTCCTTCCTGTTGGGAAGGAGAATTCAGCGGCATAACACGGCTATAGGTCAAAAAAGGATATCGGCTTCTGTTCACCATCAAATCTCTCTGCTTTCCATAGCCATTTTCCCAAAGTTTCTCTTCAAAATCCTGTTTCCATTCTTCTGCTGTTTCCAAATCCGCCGGATGATATGACAGCAAAAAATCCTCCGGCTTTGAATAATAGTTTGAAGTATCAATCAAAATATTGGAACCGGCACTGTACATATACAATTTTTCCGTTACACCATCTTCAATGTAATACGATGCCAGTCCTTTTTGAAGCTCTTTAATTTCAAAATAAGACAGATCTTCTTTCTCATAAAAAACACGGAATGCATCATTCAGCGAAATGCGGTAAATTACATCTTCAATCTGTTTCAGATTGGCTTCTGTCATATTAATATTATTGGTCAAGCTGTTATCAACCATCGCCAACATTCTTTTTTCATTATTCTGAATAACATACGCATTAGAAAACCACCAAATCAAAATCGGCACAAGTAAAACGCAGGCATATGGCAGAATTAAATTGATGAATACACGAGTGTTTGAATCTTTCGCTTTTTTCATGCTCTCTGCTCCTCTTGATGCATAAATCTCAATTTTGAGCATAGAAAAATAAAGCTCATGCCCAAAATCGCACAGCTTTATCCATGTTGGCGGCAAATTTTCAGTTCAACTATTTTTGATTATAACAAACTTTCTGACGATAGTCAAGAAGAAAAAACAAGAAAAGGAAGGTCTGTTGCCTCACGGTCAATGCCTTCCTTTTTCTTAATTTATACTGCTGTAATATTGTGTTGGATCCACAGGACAGCCGTTCTTATGCACTTCAAAATGAAGATGGGGACCGGTGCTTCGCCCTGTATTTCCGACTGTTGCAATCACATCGCCCTTGGCGACAACGGCACCTGCCGGCACCAATAATTCATTACAATGTGCATAGTATGTGACCACACCGTTTCCATGGTCTATCTGAAGCAGATAGCCGAATCCGCCATCATTATATTGCGAATAAATCACCGTTCCGTTATCGGCCGCATAAATATTTGTGCCTACATCGGCAGAAATATCAATACCGTTATGCTTTCTGCCCCAGCGACTGCCAAAACGGGATGTCAAAACCCCGTCAGAGGGCATCGTCATCCGACCGCTTCCTATAGAAGGCGGCAATTCTTTTGTCCCCTTTGTGACAACTCGGTCCACTGCCGCAGAAAGTGTTTGTTCGGATATGACTTTACGGTCCGTTTCGACACCGTTTACCGCTGTGATATATGCTTCTACCGTTCTCGCACCGGGTGCACCCTCCTGTTCTACCGTGATGCTGCCCTGATATTTGGTATTATCTTCATTTTCAATGGTTTTAAAGGGAATTTCTTCCTGAATCCTCTGTAATTCGACGGTTTTAACCGACAGCAGAGCTTCCCCTGTGCGGATAACCAGTCGGTCGTTATGGATATTCTCTTCGTCTGCTATATAGTTTGAACGCAAAATGCTCTCTACCGTAACACCATACGTTGCTGCTACCTGATCGATTGTTTCATTCTCCGAAAGAAGATGAACTGTTTCCCGTCCTGTAAGCAACGCCTCCATAGCACTGTCGGTTGTTTTTAATGCTTTTTTCGGAACAAATCGGTGCGCCACTGTTACCTGCTCACAAAATTCTGCCTGTACTCCTTCGCGACCGCCTGTAAATTCAGTTTTATAGTCTTCCAGCACCGAAAGTGCAGATTCTTTATTCGGCAACGCAAACAAAATTTCTTCGTTGGCATACACCGCATAGGCAGGAATCATTGTTTCGTCTGTAGCTTTTAATCGTTCTTTTATATCTCTTTCATCGCTGAAGCCGTTTTTAGGAACAAGTTTAGTTGCAAAAGAAACCGTACCAGGATGAAAAGAGTCTGCCCCAACATAGGCAAGCTCACCGTTAATTTCATCCAACAAACGTTGACAATCTGCTTTCTGTCTTAAAACACCAACGGTTTCACCGTCGACGGTTGCAACATAACCGATACTGCAGGTGCTGACCAGCAGCCCAATGGCAATCACTGCCACCGCGGCCGAAACACCACCGGCGAACGCCAGCTCCTTGACTTTTTCCTGCAACTGCGCCCGGAGCGCCGAGACGCCGCTTACAAATGCTGTTTTTGTTTTAGCAAGCCAATGCTTTATCGTTCCCATAAAACCGCCTGAGAAATCTTTTCCCAAAGCCGGACGGAATCGAAGGGCATCGCTGAGCCGTGTATGCTGGGCTAAAAGCGAACAATCAATCGATGTTTTTGCTTTTTTCTTTACTTTTAATACGGTATGGGATCCTTGCGCATAAAACTGCGACGGTACTTTTTCAATTCGTTTAACCGTAACAAACATTCGACTGTTCACTTTCTCACCCCTTTTCATCGGTTATTATCAGTATATGCAAATATTAACAAAATTATTACAAAATTATTAAATACCTTCTTATTTTACAATACTTTTTTAATAATTGCAAGCTTTTTGATGTAAATTCTTTATGAACAGCCGTTTTTTTCCTTATATAATAGAAAAAACCGCCAAAATGACGGTTTCAGACTGTCGAAAAAGTCAGGTCTACCACAAGCAACAGAAGAAAAAAAGAAAATTAAGCCAAAACTAAAAGAAATACGTTTTTATCCAAAACAGAGCGGTTTTTCATTAAACAAACGGATTATTATTTTCCAAGGCAATCCTTTTTCCCTTAAGATATTGCAAAATGCCGGCATCCGTTTCAAAACAAAACGTCAGGCTGTAGGCGCAAAGAGCCTGATAGCGATAACGGCTGTCTTTTTGGGCACCATACTTGGTGTCGCCCACCAGAGGATGTCCCAAAGCCGCCAGCTGCACTCTGATTTGATGCTTGCGACCTGTTATGAGCTTTATATGCAAAAGACTTTCTTTTGCCCGTTCTTCCAACACCTCATACTCTAAAATGGCTTCTTTGGCATTTCGGGTGCCCTTTGGCACAACAGAGACCTTGTTTTCCGTTTCGCTGATTAAAAGCCAGTTTGTGAGCTTTTTTTTCTTCGCTTTCGGCACGCCGTTGACAAGGCAAAGATATTCTTTGGTCACCTGACCCTCTTTTATTTTTTCGTTGAGTTCTCTTTGTGCCTGTGCATTTTTGGCAAGCAACACAAGTCCGGCTGTGTTCCGGTCTAACCGATTGGATAAAGCCGGTGTGAAGCTTTGTTCCTTTTGCGGATTATACTCACCCTTTTGATATAAATAGCTTTGTAATTGGGATAACAGCGAGGTTTCGTCTCCGTGAGCCTTTTGACCGACCGGCTTATAAGCCGCGAGAATATTATCATCCTCATACACCACCAAAAGACCTTCCGATTCGGCTTTCGGAACTGCTTTTTCTGTAAAAAACTCATCATTAATGTACAGATACAGCTCATCCCCTGCCGAAAGAACATCTTGTGCCGTCAGCGCCTTTTTGTTACGTTTAATGCGCTTTTTGCGAAGCTGTTTATATAAAAGACTTTTGGGCATTGCAGGCAAAAATTTTGTTAAAAACTTATCCACACGCTGCCCGCTGTCGTTTTCGTTTACCGTAATTATTTTCATCCTATCACATCCACCGTTAAAAGACACGCACCAAAAAAATGCCGTGAATATGTATAATCTTTCGTCAATTATCTCGGGAGCACTATTTTATCAGGGTATAAATCAGCCATGGAAATAAACAGAGGCTTTAATTGTTTTTTTGTTGTTTTGATTCTAAAGGCCTTATCCCCGTCATAGTAAACATTGACTCCATAGGTCACCGAATTCCTATTCCGTCCAACCGATGGCTCAATTTTCCGCACTGTATCCGCTTTCACAAGGAAGACATTCAAGCCTTCAAAATATAATAAAAAATTCCTGCAGCACCACAAGTCTGCACCTTTAACATGGGGATTTTTCCCCACCTCCGAAAACAGCGAATCAATTTCTTCCGGATGACCAAATTGCTCTGCGGTTTTTATCAGCTTCTTATATTCATCATCGCATATAAACGATTTAGTTTTGTCATATACAAAATACAGAAAAATACACCCCAAAAGCACGCCCACCGAAGACAATAACCAGGACGGAATAGGTATCCCACCGTCAATGCCTTTTAAGCCCAGTCTCCAATGGGCTTCTGTTGAAAAACCCTCATCCACTGCAAACACAATCATCAGAATTGCAAAGAATAACAGAAATAACGCCCACATTAAATTTCTCATTTTAAGTTTTCCCTTAATCCAGGTAAAACAGCTTTTTTTCATATGTTTTCCCTCCAAAAAAATTTAGAATATATTTGAAATCTTCCGCCGAACCGCAAATCCCTTTGTTACATAAGCGGCGCAAGCAAGCGCAACACCATTTGCAAAATTCGTTTAAACAGACCCAATTTACAATCTGATACTTCAATTTTTTTGCACTTTTTTAAAGTTTCAGTAAAGTCTTTGCGAATATGCCGAATGGCTCTGCAGCCACATAGCCAGGTTGCACATTCAAAATGCAAAAACAGGCTGCGACAATCCATATTCACGGTTCCCACCACGGCAACTGCATCATCGGCGGCCATTACTTTAGAATGAATAAACCCGGGAGTATATTCATAAATTGCAACGCCACCCTCCAAAAGCTCACGATAATAAGAACGGGTGGTCATATGGGCATACCATTTATCCGGTACACCGGGCGTCATAATACGGACATCCACGCCGTTTTTCGCCGCCAGAATTAATGCCGCCACCATAGCATCATCTATAATCAAATACGGGGTTTCTATATACAGATATTCTCTGGCTCCATGAATCAGATTCATATAGGCTCGCTCGTTGACATATTCCCCATCCACAGGACTGTCACAAAAAGGAATGACAAAGCCTTCATCCATGTCCGGAGCCGGTAGGGATAAAAATACTTCCGGTTTCACTTCTTCACCGGTCAAGGTCTGCCACATGGTTAAAAACATAAGGGTAAAGCTGTTGACTGCGTGCCCTCTGTGCATCACCGCCGCATCTTTCCAATGCTTAAACCGTTCAATTTCATTGATATACTCATCTGCCAGATTGATGCCGCCGGTAAAGGCCACCCGACCGTCTATCACCATAATTTTTCGGTGATCCCGGTGATTTTGCAAGGTGCTGAGCACCGGTCGGAATTTGTTAAACACCACACAACGTATGCCGAAAGCCTCCAGCTGCTTCTGATAATCAAGAGGCAGCAGCATAAAACAACCCATATCATCATAAATCAGCCGCACATCCACACCGCAAGCCGCTTTGCGTTTTAAAACATCTAAAATGGAATTCCAGAAACGTCCTTCCTGAATGATAAAATACTCTAAAAAAATAAATTTTTCCGCCTGCTCTAATTCTGCAAGCATCTTTTCAAAACAACGCTCACCGGGAGACAGATATTCTGTCCCTCCGTTTTCATAGGCACGAAAACCACAGGTTTTTGTTAAATAGCTGTATTGATTGGCATAAACAGGCCATTTTGCCGATAACTGTTTATATGTTTTAACATCCTGCACAAAATGAGGCTCCATCACTTGCTCCGTTGCGGAAAGCCGCCGTTTAAAGGACATGGTAAAGCCCTGCAATTCCACCATAAGATATAGCAGTCCGCCAAAGAGAGGAAAGGTCAGAATGATGACCGACCACAGCAGTTTCGTTCCGCTGCGGGCACCGGTTGAAATGATGTGTAAAACCGTCACCGTGCTGATCAGCGTTAATCCTTGATGAATCCAATGATAGGTGCGGCTGGAGCTATACACCATAAAAATCATTAAAATAACTTGCAACAAAAGAGACAAAACTACCGCTACACGGCGGCGGAACAATAACCGAATCCATTTTTTCTGCATGGTTTCACACTCCTTTTAAAGAGCCATCACACAAATTCACAAAATACGCCGTTTGAAACGTCAATCCCCCGTTCCGTCAGCCGGATTCTGTCATTCTCTTCTTCTAATAATCCCAAACGGCACAGTTTTTCAAGCTGTTTACCGTAAATTTCATCTATCAAAACACCAAAAACCCGTAAAAACTCTTGTTTGGAAATACCTTCCTTTGTCATTCTGAGACCTAAAAACATAAACTCTGCCATGGCATCTTTTTCTGTTATAGCTTCGCCGACTCTTTCCTTTTCTTTTCGGCACACTGCATAATAACCAGAGAAAGAGGAGGGGTTTTCAAACCGCCTGCCCTCCCAAAAGGAGTGGGCCGCCGCCCCTAAGCCGATATATGGCTCACGGGTCCAGTATTTGGTGTTGTGTCGAGCCTCTTTGCCCGGTTTTGAAAAATTGGAAATTTCATAGCGCTCATAACCGGCTTCTTCTAACGTTTCCACTAAAAGAGCATAAAAGTCCCGGTCTTCATCCTCATCAGGCAATAACAGTTTACCCTGAGAAACCGCCTGTTCTATGGGGGTATTTTCGCAAACAATTAAAGAATAGCTTGAAATGTGGGTTGGCTGTAAGCCTATTGCCTCATTAATACTGTATAAAAAGCTCTCTTTGGTTTGCAACGGAATGGAAAACATTAAATCAAGGCTCACATTTAAAATACCGGCATCTTTGGCACTTTGAACTGCCATTTTTGCCTCTTTAGCCGAATGAATTCTGCCTAAGGCTTTCAGTTCTTCATCCACAAAAGACTGCACTCCCAGGCTGACGCGATTTACCCCTATTTGCCTGAGCTTTTCAAAATATGCCCCATCACAGGTACCGGGGTTTGCCTCCACGGTGATTTCAGCATCGGGCAAAATAATAAAATTTTCTTTCACGCCCAAAAGAATCCGGATAAGCAAATGAGGCGGAAGCACTGTCGGCGTCCCGCCCCCTATATACACTGTATCCACGGCTGTGCCTTTATATGCTTTCATCTCTAAAAGCAGGGCGTTAACATAGTTTTCTCCCTCTGCCAACCGGTTCTCGTAGGACACGAAGTCACAATAGGCACATTTTTTAAGGCAAAAGGGAATGTGAATATATAAACCGTTCATTATTCGTCCAGCTTCAAAACGGACATAAACGCCTCCTGCGGCACCTCTACGCTGCCCACCTGGCGCATCCGCTTTTTACCTTCCTTCTGTTTTTCCAGCAGTTTTTTCTTACGGGTAATATCACCGCCATAGCACTTAGCAAGCACGTCTTTACGCATGGCTTTAACTGTTTCTCTGGCAATGATTTTGTTGCCTATAGCCGCCTGAATGGGAATTTCAAACAGCTGACGGGGAATGGATGCCTTTAATTTTTCTGCAATCTTTCGACCACGGGCATAAGACTTGGTGTTATGCACAATGAAAGAAAGAGCATCTACCATATCACCGTTTAACAGAATGTCAAGCTTCACCAGATCAGACTGGGTGTAGCCTGCCAGTTCATAGTCAAAGCTGGCATAACCGCGGGTGCGGGATTTTAAAGCATCAAAAAAGTCATAAATAATTTCATTTAACGGTAAATCGTAATGGAGCTGAGCGCGGTCGGTATCAATATAGGTCATATTGTGGTAAATACCGCGACGGTCCTGACACAGTTCCATCACACTGCCCACAAACTCTGTAGGCGTCATAATATCTGCCTTTACCATAGGCTCTTCCATATACAGAATTTCGCTGGGGTTGGGCAGATTGGTGGGATTGGAAATCCACAGCTCCTCCCCGTTGGTTTTCTTAACCTTATACACAACACTGGGGGCGGTGGTGACCAAATCTAAATTATATTCACGCTCTAAGCGCTCCTGAATAATTTCCATGTGAAGCAGCCCCAAAAAGCCGCAGCGGAAACCGAAGCCCAACGCTACCGAAGTCTCCGGCTCAAAGGCTAAAGAGGCATCGTTTAACTGGAGCTTTGAGAGTGCATCACGCAAATCGTCATACCTTGCACCGTCTGCCGGATAAATACCACAGAACACCATGGGGTTAACCTGTTTGTAACCGGCTAATGGTTTTTCCACCGGACGTTCCTTTAAGGTAATGGTATCGCCCACACGGGTATCGGATACATTTTTAATGGAAGCGGTTAAATAGCCCACTTCGCCGGCGGAAAGAGAATCGCACTTTAAAAAGCCGTTGGGATGCAAGTACCCCACTTCCACAACTTCAAATTCCTTTCCTGTTGCCATCAAGCGAATGGTATCGCCGGTTTTCAAGGTGCCGTCTACCACACGGAAGTAAATAATAACGCCCTTATAAGGGTCATAAAAACTATCAAAAATCAAGGCAGAAAGAGGTGCCGAGGCATCACCCTTGGGCGGCGGAATAACCTCTACAATCTGCTCTAGCACTTCTTCAATGCCAATGCCGTTTTTAGCAGAAATCTTAGGTGCATCCTCCGCCGGAATGCCGATAATATTTTCTATTTCATTAATGACCACCTCAGGCTGTGCCGCCGGCAGGTCAATTTTGTTGATAACAGGCATAATCTCTAAGTCGTGGTCTAAGGCTAAATACGTATTAGCCAAAGTCTGCGCCTCAATGCCCTGAGCCGCATCCACAACTAAAATAGCTCCCTCGCAAGCCGCTAAGCTACGAGATACTTCATAGTTAAAGTCCACGTGACCCGGTGTATCAATTAAATTCAAAACATAGTCTTCACCGTTTTGCGCGCGGTATAACAGACGGACTGCGCGGGCTTTAATGGTAATGCCCCGCTCACGCTCCAAATCCATATTATCCAGCACCTGGGCTTCCATTTCCCGCTCGGTTAAAAGACCGGTCTTTTCTAAAAGACGGTCTGCCAGAGTGGATTTGCCGTGGTCAATATGGGCAATAATCGAAAAATTTCTGATATGGTCTTGATTAATCATAGGTTCCTCCTATGGGTTTATAGTGCCTTAATCATTTCACTGATTAAGAGTTTAAAATTTTCTATCGCAGTTTTGCTAAAGTCTAAATGCTCAATTTTTTTGCACAATCCGGCAGCCATATTCACACAGAAGGAAATGCCGAACACATCCATGCCGCTATGGGCGGCGGTAATTACCTCCGGCACGGTGGACATGCCCACCGCATCGGCACCCAAAATGCCAAGCATTCTGATTTCTGCCGGGGTTTCATAGCAAGGACCGGGCATATAGGCATACACGCCTTGTTGTAAGTCGATGCCCTTTTCATCTGCTATTTTCTGCGCCAAACCCTGCAGAGCCGGGGTATAGGCTGTGGACATATCATTAAACCGGGGACCGAAGGCATCTATATTCTGCCCTCGTAATGGGGTATCATTAAAAAACTTAATGTGGTCGGTCATCATCATTAAATCGCCCACACGGTAGCTTTCGTTAATGGCACCTGCCGCATTGGAAACAAAAAGAGTTTTAATGCCCAACAACTTTAAAACACGAATGGGGAAGCCGATTTCCTGCATGGAATAGCCTTCATAATAATGAAAGCGACCCTGCATAACGAGAACATATTTTTCGCCAATAGTTCCTGCCACCAGCTGCCCCTTATGGTAAGGGGCAGTGCTGACGGGGAAATGAGGAATATCGCCATAAGGGATGGTTACCGCATCTTGCATCAAATCGGCAAAGTCGCCTAAGCCGGTGCCCAAAATCAGAGCAATGGCAGGCTGCGCTGTCAGCCTTGCTTTGATATAAGCAACCGATTGGTTGAGCCGCTCCATCATGGAAAAAATTCCTCCTAACGTTTATTAACCGAAATATTTCACGCCGGACAGGAAGATTTTTTGATCCTGTTCGCCATAAATATTTTTAGCAATTTCATTGCCGCGACGCTCAGAATGCGCCATTTTACCCAAAATACGACCGTCGGGACTGGTGATACCCTCAATGGCACAAACAGAACCGTTGGGGTTAAAGGCTGTTTCATAGGTAGGATTACCGGAAAGGTCAACATACTGAGTAGCAATCTGACCGTTAGCCGAAAGTTTTTCAACCCACTCTTTGCTTGCCACAAAGCGACCTTCACCGTGAGAAACGGGTACCGCGTGAATATCGCCAACATTTGCCTCACTGAGCCAGGGAGACAGGCAAGATGCCACGCGAGTGTAAACCATTTGAGAAACGTGACGACCAATAGCATTATAGGTCAGGGTAGGGGAATCACCCTCTAAGTCACAAATCTTGCCATAAGGCACAAGACCCAGTTTGATAAGAGCCTGGAAGCCGTTACAGATACCCAGCATTAAACCGTCGCGCTGTTCTAACAGCTCGGTTACTGCATCACGGATGGCAGGGTTTCTGAACACCGTTGCAATAAACTTACCGGAGCCTTCCGGTTCGTCACCGGCAGAGAAACCGCCGGGCAGCATAATAATCTGGCTGTTTTTGATTCGTTTCACAAATTCAGAAACTGAATCGGTAATATCAGCCGGAGTCAGATTCTTCAGAACGAAAATATCACTCTCAGCACCGGCATTGTTAAATGCCTTGGCAGAATCATATTCACAGTTTGTCCCGGGGAATACGGGAATAAACACACGGGGGCGGGCAATCTTTGATTTTGCCACAATGGGGCAACTTGCTTTGCCGTTAAATACAGGAATTTCGCCATTGCCGGCAAAAGCCTTGGTGGGGAAAATGCCTTCTAAAGGCGCACGCCAGATGGTGAGCATTTCATCAATCGCAAGGCTTGTTTCACCAATGGAAATGGTGGCATCGGCACAGGTTTCACCGATTTTCTTGCCAAAGGGCACTTCACAATCTGCCGCTGTTTCAATTAAAATTGCGCCAAGATTGGGCACAAACAAGGTATCTTTCACACATTCGCACAGCTTTGCGCCGATTTTGTTACCAAATGCCATTTTGGAAACAGCTGCCGCAATGCCGCCTTCTTTAATTGTGTAAGCTGCACGGACGAGACCTTTCTGAATCAGGTCATACAGAGCATCGTATTTTGCCTTTACATCGTCGAAATTGGGCAGACCGTCTGCCAAACGCTGGGGCGCAATGAGCCACAGAGCGCTGTTTGTTTCTTTAAACGCACCAGACACAACGGTTTTGGCTGAAGTGGGCACCACAGCAAAGGAAACCAAGGTGGGCGGTACATCCAAATCGTTAAAGGAGCCGGACATAGAGTCCTTACCGCCGATGGCACCAATGCCTAAAGCGGTCTGGGCACGATACGCGCCTAAGAGCGCTGCAAAGGGCAGACCCCAACGAGCCGGGTCCTCATGGAGACGGGGGAAATATTCCTGGAAGGTGAGATACACTTCCTTGCGGTCACCACCGGCAGCCACGATTTTAGCCAAGGATTCAATGACGGCATAAACAGCACCATCAAAGGGGCTTTCTTTAGCTAAGCGAGGCTGATAACCGAAGGACATTAAGGTTGCCGTATCGGTCTGACCGGGGGTGGGCACTTTCGCCGCCATGCAATCTTCCGGCGTTAACTGATATTTGCCGCCAAAAGGCATGAGCACCGTACCGGCACCAATGGAAGCATCAAACCGTTCGCAAAGACCTTTCTGTGAGCAAACGTTTAAGCTGGAAAGCGTATCGAGCCAGGTCTTTTTCAGGTCAGCCACCGGCTGCGCTTTAAAGTATGCCGGTGTTTCCGGTGCGGAAAGCGCCACATTGGTGTGCTTCGTAGCACCGTTGGTATTTAAAAATTCACGGGAAATATCGCAAATCAGCTTGCCGCGCCACTGCATTTTCAGGCGAGGTTCTTCTGTTACCACCGCAACGCGGGTTGCTTCTAAGTTTTCTTCACGGGCAAGGTCGAAGAAACGCTGTTCATTTTCAGGGGCAATGACAACTGCCATACGTTCCTGGGATTCGCTGATGGCAAGCTCTGTGCCGTCTAAGCCCTCATACTTCTTAGGTACCTTGTCTAAGTCAATAAAGAGACCGTCTGCCAGTTCGCCAACAGCAACGGATACACCACCGGCGCCAAAGTCGTTACAACGCTTGATAAGCTGAGCCGCTTCTTCCTTACGGAACAGGCGCTGGAGCTTTCTTTCCACAGGGGCATTACCCTTCTGCACTTCAGCACCGCAGGACTCTAAGGAATGGTCATCGTGTGCTTTGGAAGAACCAGTAGCACCACCACAGCCGTCACGACCGGTGCGGCCGCCTAAGAGAATGATGATATCCCCGGCAGCGGGACGTTCACGAACAACATTTTTCTTGGGGGCAGCAGCAATAACAGCACCGATTTCCATACGTTTTGCCACATAGCCCTCATCATAAATTTCAGTTACCTGACCGGTGGCAAGACCAATCTGGTTGCCGTAAGAACTATAACCGGCAGCAGCACCGGTGGTAATTTTTCTCTGCATGAGTTTCCCCGGCAGGGTTTCAGAAAGAGTCTTTCTCGGGTCACCGGAGCCGGTGACACGCATCGCCTGGTACACATAAGAACGGCCGGACAGGGGATCACGAATGGCACCACCTAAGCAGGTTGCCGCACCACCAAAGGGTTCAATTTCTGTGGGGTGGTTATGGGTTTCGTTTTTAAACATAATGAGCCAGGGCTCTTTTTTACCGTCGATATCCACCATCACTTCAATGCTGCAGGCATTGATTTCTTCTGACTGGTCAAGCTTGGTGAGGTATCCATCTTTTTTCAGCTTTTTAACGGCAATGGTGGCTAAATCCATTAAGCACAGTGTCTTATTTTTGCCAACATAGAGCTCTTTTCTTGCCGCCTGATAATCAGACAGTGCCGCCTTCACACGTTCAGGCGCCTTGCTGTCATCAATATTTTCAATTTCTGTTGCAAAGGTGGTGTGACGGCAATGGTCAGACCAATAGGTATCAATCATTCTAAGCTCTGTTAAAGAGGGGTCACGTTTTTCGGTGTTTTTAAAATAATCACGGCAGAAACGCAGGTCCTCATCATCCATGGCAAAACCATAGGTTTTTAAAAGGCCGGATAAAGCTTCTTCATCCATAGTGATAAAACCTGTTACAGTTGCCACATCAGCGGGCACTTCTGCCACCTGATCCAGAGTTTCCGGTTTTTCATCAGAAACCTCGTGGGCTTCCACCGGGTTAATATAATATTTTTTAACAGCGGCTAATGTTTCAGCAGAAACATTACCTTCCAGCACAATCACACGGGCATTTAATACCGTAGGGCGTTCCTGCTGGGTTAAGAGCTGAACACACTCTGCGGCAGAATCGGCACGCTGGTCATACTGACCGGGGAGGTATGCCACGTTAAAATATACCGCTTTCTCCGGCAGCGGACAAACCTCATCATAGACCACATCCACCGGCGGTTCGCTGAAAATGGTGGTGCGGGCAGCGGCAAATGCTTCATCGGAAACGCCCTGTACATCATAGCGCTGGATAATCCGCACACCGGTAAGCTCCGTTAAGTTCAAATTCTCTTTTAAATCGTGAAAAAGGTGATTTGCTTCAACATCGAAGCCTTTTTTCTTTTCTACATAAATTCTTCTGACTCTGTTCATAATTTGCTCCCCTCGGTTTTCTAAAATTCGTTAAACGCAGTTAAAACTGCATAAGCATTTTCATCAATCCGCAAGCGACAGATTTTTCCGTTATCCACCGAAAAATGCCAGGCACCCTCGATACCCATTCCCAACAGATAGGCTATCATATTGCGAATGCAGCCTAAATGGCTCACCACAACAATTTTTCCCTCTGTGTGACGGCGAACAACTTCCTCAAGAAAACGGACATTGCGGTCATAGGCTTCCCGTGCACTTTCGCCCTGCGGAATCACATACCCCGGCAAATCTGCTTGCCAAGCCATATATTCAGGCTCGTATTTAGCACGGATTTCTTCCACAGGCAAGTTCTCCCAGATACCAAAATGGCGTTCTTCCAAATCCAGCATTGTTTCCGCCATCATATGATGGGGTTTTGCGATGATTTCAGCTGTTTCCACCGCACGCTTTAACGGGCTGGTGTAAATCGCGGTGGGTTTCTCCAACGAAAGCAACCGCGAAAGGGTAGATGCTTGCCTTTTGCCTCGTTCCGTTAATAATAAATCTGTTGTGCCCAAGGCCGTGGGGCGAAAATTTCCGGCTGTTTCACCGTGCCGGACTAAAATCAATTCCAGCATAAAAACGCCTCCTTGCAGACATATATTTTAATTTTATCATATTTTAGCAATTTTCGCAAGATATATATAAGAAAAAAGGAGATGTAAAAAAATTTTTTACATCTCCTTTTTTGCATCCCCTTTAAATCAATCAATCAAATCGCCACTATCCATTCCGTGAGCATCACTACGGCTAAGCAATAAAACCGAACCCAAAATCAATATAATGCCGCAAACAGAATAAAACGAAAGCTTTTCACCATACAAAACAACGCTGAAAACCGTTGCTGCCATGGGCTCTAAAATCCCCAGCGCAGAGGCCGTTCCAGCCGGCAAGTCCTTTAGCGCAAGGGTATACAGAAAATAAGGCAAAAGACAAACACAAACACCCAAGCCAACAAAAAGCAGAATAATGACCCCGGGGTTTTGAGCTGTTAATGTAACCAGCGAAGGCAAATCTGCCGCACCAAGCGCTACAATCGACATAAAAATGAAACAATACATAGAAGCCGAAATCGGATTGCTTCTGTTACGCATTTGTATTTTGGTAAAAATGTTATAGGCACTATAAAAAATACCGGAAGCAAGACCTGTTACGATACCTAATGTATTGATTTTTGTTCCGCCCAAAACGCCGGAGACAAAACAGCAACCTACGAGCATACCGATTAAGGCAGCAAGCTTCATTTTCGTTAACCGTTCTTTAAAAAACAAAACCGAATAGATCATAACAAAAATGGGCGCTGTGTACATCAGCATAACCGCCATAGAAACAGAAGAAGCCTGCATGGAAATGTAATAACAGCTGGCCGTACCAAACATACTAAGACCGCTGCAGGCAAACAAAATGATTTCTTTTAAGCTTGCTTTAAACAGCTTTCGATTTGCGAATACGGAATATGCCGACATCCCCAGAGCTGCCACCAAACCGCGCATTGAAACCATTTGCACCGACGTAAACCCAAAGGGTGCAAGCGCGTTAACAAAAATGCAGGAGCTGCCCCAAAAAACACAGGCAATCACGATATATAACAACGATTTCCTTTTCATACTTTTTCCTTCTTAGCGATAAAAATTACGACGCGCTTCGTTTCTGCGACGTTCCCGCTCCTTGCGTTCTTTTTTTGCTTCTGCATATCGTCGCAACAGCAAAAATGCTACAATAATGGCGAGAGGCGTAATAACCCACGCATTAAAAATCCAGCTCCAGAGAGTGGAAAAAACCATTTTTGCTGTGCTTTTTTCCACATCCTTTTGCGCGATTAAATCAACATTGCCCACTTCTTCCCCATCATAAAAATAAACAAGTCGGCCCAAAACATCTCCCTTTTTCACAGGAGCTTCGAGGTATTCTTCCACAAAAACTTCTTTTGTCAGTTTTTCTTGGTCATATTGCTTCGGCAACAGCACTTCCATCGGTTCTTTAGCAGATAAAACCACCTGTCCGTCACCTTTTGCCCATTTTGCCTCTCGAACTGAAACAATTTCATTAATATCCGAAATGGTTTTCAGCGAAAAATCGTTAAAGCCGTGGTTAAACAGGGCTATCGTATCTAAAAACGAATAATTTCCGTCATATTCCACAGGAGCGTTTAATACCACACTAAAAAGCCCTACCCCGTCCCGCTGGGCATAAGACACCAGGCAGGCACCGGCATCGCTGGTGTGACCGGTTTTTATGCCGGCTGCTCCATCATAAACATACCGATGGTTTCTGTAGGGATTTACCATACTGTTGCTGTTCGACAACACTCTGGTTTCTTTATATTTGTTGGTCGGCGGAATTTCATACAACGCCGTGGACACAATTTGCCGTATCAAATCGTGCTCCATAACTTGAGTTGACAATTTTGCCAAATCTCTTGCGGTGGTATAATGATTTTCATTATGGTAACCGTGAGCATTCATAAAATGGGTGCCTGTCATCCCCAGCTCTGCCGCACGGGCATTCATTTTTTCTACAAACGACGGAATGTCACCGGCAACAGCCTCAGCCAAAACATTGGCAGCATCATTGGCAGAAGCCACCAAAAGAGCATATAAATATTGCTCCACGGTCATTTCTTCACCGCTTAAAATACCGATATTACTTCCGTCACGTTCAATATCAATAGCCGTTTCACTGGCCGTAAGTACTGCTTGCATATCCAGATTTTCCACAGCTAAAAGCGCCGTCATAATTTTCGTTGTGCTGGCCGGATACATCTTTGCGTCAGCATTTTTTTCATAAAAAACTCTGCCGCTTCCTTCATGCAACAAAATTGCCGAAGTTGCCCGAATCTCCGGACCGTTTTCCCCTTCAGCAAACACATTGCAAAAGGACATTATGATCAAGCAGAAACACAATACTACACAACTAATTTTTCGCACCGTTTTTCCTCCCGGTTTATCAAAATTTATTTATCAGCAATATTCATAATATTAAATTATATCATTCCATGTATTTTCTGTCAACAAAAAGCCTGTTGGCTTTTGTCGAAACCCCTCTAAAAGGACACTTTTTTATGATAATTCCATATACTGTTTGTTAAAATTAAACAAAACTTTTTTAAATGATTTGTCAATTTCGTTAAATGAGTATATTGAAAAATTTGTCGAAACGTGGTAATATAATAATACACAAACAACACAACAACCAAACTTTTTTCATTTTCCCTCCTTTAGTAATAAAGGAAACCTTACTAGAAAAGCGGGCTGCGAGAGCAGTCCGTTTTTTCTTTATTTGACTTGTCTTTAAATTACTGATATAATGAATGTATACATTTTTCAGAAAGGCAGGTGCCACAGGATGAAACAACAATATAAGCTTTTTTTTGGATTGACCGCTATGGCACTGGTGCCCTATTTACTGTACGGATTTCAATATTTTCCGATTTTAGATGATTATATCCAATATTGGGGGTATCCTGCCCGGGGGGACCTTATGTATGTCTATACCGTTATCGGCACCCTTGCCACAAGACCGATGGCATCCCTGTTAGACCCTCTCTTTTGGGGAAGATTCTGGTCTTGCCTTTCCATCGCTCTTTTAGTCATTACGATATTGCACGTTTTATCCTTATTGCTGCTGCGCCGCACCTTAAACCGGTATCATATCTCTGTTAGCCCTTTGTTTAGCCTGCTTTATCTTCTGTTGCCTTTGGGCATGGAAGGAAGATTCTGGCTTTCGGCATCTACCCGTTTGGTGGTGGGCTTGTTTTTTGCAAGTCTTTCTCTCTATTTCCTCAGCCGTTTTACAGAAGAAAAAAAGAGCTTGCTCTCCTTTATTCTGTTTGCACTTTTTCAGTTAATCGCCTGTGGTTTTTATGAAGCAGTTGCTGTTTTTACCGGCGCTGCCGCTATTCTTTTAGCCATTATAAGCTATGCAAAAAAACGGGATAAGATTCTGTTTGCGGTACCTGTAACATCTTTTCTTTCCGTTGGCGCGCTCTTTGTTTATTATAAGCTCTGCACAGGCATCAGTTCATTAAGCAGCCGTGTCTCCGGCGGCGAATCCATCCCTCTATACCGCAATATTGGTGCCTTGTTCACACAACTTGGCGAAGTATTTGCCCTTACCTACCACCGTACCGTTTTAGGTTGTATAAACGGCGTGAAGGTTTTATTTTCCAATGGTCTTTGGGGGATCTTTGTGCTTTTCTCCATTCTTCTTGTTGCCTTTCTGTTCTCCCGAAGTAAATTTCACCATCATAAAAAAAGCGTTCCGGAAATCCTGATTTTTGAGCTTTGCGGACTTATTCTGTTTTTCGCACCGCTGTTGCCAAACCTGATTGTTTCTGAGGTGTGGATTACCAACCGCAGTATGTTCCTGCCCCTCATCGGCTTGTGCTTTATGGCAGAGCCTCTGTTTGCTCTGCTCCACAAAAAACCCCAGAAAATTGTTCTGTTTTTACTGACCTTTCTCTGCTTAACCGCCGCAGTGAATGAATATGATATTTACCGCCGGGTCAACGAGCAGGACGGTCGGTTATTGGATGCCGTTATCAGTCAGATGACTCCCGAAGCCAAAGAAGGCACGCAGAATGTTACCGTGGTGCTTTCAAAGGAAGTAACCACAGTCCAAAACGCCTTTTATAAAGACCATATAAAAAGTGTGTTCGACTCCGACTGGGCGCTGACCGGTGCCATTCGGGCACGAATGAAAAGTCTCGCTCCCAAGCTGGTTCAGCCGGTGATAGAAGGCTCGGAATTCAATCCGGAAAATATGCAGATTATTTATATCGAGGTAGAGTAAAAGGGTGTTGCAACAGCAACACCCTTTTATTGCGTTTATTTTAAAACCACATTTTCTTTACCCAGAACATTTCTTAATTCTTCCAAAAGGCTGTCATCCGGCGTTATCCACAAGCTTTGTGGTGCCATCGCCGTGGACTTTGTTTCTTCAATGTGAATACACACGGGCACATTGCCTTTATGGGATGCCAGCAGTAATTTAATGCGCTCTAACAGAAAATCTTTCCCTAAGCAGAATTTAAGATAGAGCTTTTGTTCTGCCTTTTTCTCCACATGGGGTTGTGGCTGCTCCGCCGGCTTTTTGGGCTTTTTCTCAGCTTCCGTGATGGGCTGTGCCAGATTTAAAACCAGCTTTGGTTCTTCATCTTCACGAAGGCTTAGCCGTCCTTCTGCCACAATCACATTATCTTCCAACAAGCAATGCTTCAGCCCTGCATATATTTTGGGGAATACCAGGCATTCAATAGCTCCTGTCATATCCTCTATCGTAACAAAAGCCATCATCTGATTGCTTTTGGTTACTTTTTCGCGAACATGGGACACAATGCCGCAAACGGTTACGTTATCCCCGTCATAAAACCTGTTTTCAACCTCATCCTGGGCTGTCAGCTCAGCTATGGCACAATCGGCAAGCTCTGCCGCCTCACCTGCATATTCGTCCATAGGATGACCGGAGAGGTAAAAACCCACACTTTCTTTTTCCAGCGCCAGCAGGCGTTTGGGCGGAAATTCGTCTCTTCTCATCATCTGATGGGGTGCCGCCACCGATTCCTCCTCACCAAACATAGAAATCTGGCCGTCAACATTCCGCTTTCTGTCATCTGCTACAGATGTGAGCAAGCCTTCATATTCAAGGAGCAGGGTGGCACGGGTTTCGCCTAAAGAATCAAAAGCACCTGCTTTAATTAAATATTCGTGCACACGTTTGGTTACATTTAAAGCCGCCGTTCGCTTCACAAAGCTTTCATAGCTCGTATAGGGACCGTTTTTCGTCCGCTCTGCCACCACCGCATCAATGATGCCGGTGCCCACATTTTTAATCACCGCCAGACCAAAGCGAATGTCACCCTTTGAAACAGTGAAACCGCTGTGGCTGTGGTTAATATCCGGCGGCAGAATGTGAATATTCATTCGTTTACATTCTACGGAATACTTTGCCACCTTATCCGGTGAATCCAACACGGAAGAAAGTAGTGCCGCCATATATTCTGCAGGATAAAAGCATTTTAAATATGCCGTCTGATACGACACATTGGCATAGGCCGCCGCATGGGATTTGTTAAAGGCATACTGAGCAAAATCCATCATTTCATCGAAAATGCCGTCGGCAACTTTCTCCGGCACGCCACGACGAATGGCACCATCAATGATCACATTACCAGCCTCATCGGTTTTTCCGAAAATAAAGTTTTTCCGTTCTTCTGCCATTACATCGGCCTTTTTCTTACTCATGGCACGGCGCACCAAATCGGCACGACCCAAAGAATAGCCTGCCATTTCACGAACAATTTGCATAACCTGTTCCTGATAGACCATACAGCCATAGGTTACATCTAAAATTTTCTCCAAAATGGGATGGGGATACTCTAATTTTTCCGGATTGTTTTTATTTTCAATATAGCGGGGAATCTGGTCCATAGGCCCGGGGCGATAGAGAGAGATTACCGCAATAACATCTTCAATACTCCTGGGTTTTAGTTCCTTAATCACCTGCTTCATCCCTGAGGATTCCAGCTGGAAAATACCCTCTGTTTCCCCTCGGGACAGCATAGCATACACCTCCGGTGCATCCATTGGCAGGTTGTCCATATCCGGCGGTGTACCACCGGAGTTTTTAATAATGGAAAGGGCTTCATCAATAATAGAAAGGTTTCTGAGCCCTAAAAAGTCCATCTTCAAAAAGCCCAGCTCTTCAATGCTGCCCATAGGGAACTGGGTGGTAATAACATCATCGTTGCATTGAATGGGGATATGGTCGGTAATCACGTCCCGGGAGATAACCACACCGGCGGCGTGGGTTCCGGCATTGCGGATTAAACCTTCCAGCGCCAGGGCTTCATCCAAAAGCTCGTGCACCTGAGGGTCTTCAGCATACCGCTTTTTCAGCTCGGGATTCATTTCCAGAGCGCCTTGTATGGTGATACCCAGCTCGTTGGGAATCATTTTTGCCACCGCATCGGTTTCGGCATAGCCGATATCCAGCACGCGACCAACATCACGAATGGCGGCTTTCGCCTTCATAGCATTAAAGGTGATAATCTGTGCCACTCGCTCACGACCGTATTTTTCCACTACATAGTCGATAACCCGTTGGCGACCTTCATTGCAGATATCCACGTCAATATCCGGCATACTGACACGTTCGGGGTTTAAAAATCGTTCAAAGAGCAGGTTATACTGCAGGGGGTCTATGTTGGTAATGCCTAAAGAGTAGGCAACCAAACTGCCGGCAGCGCTGCCACGACCGGGACCCACGGGGATGCCGTGGTCTTTGGCATATTTAATGAAATCCCAGACAATTAAAAAGA
>SVJT01000056.1 GCA_015068865.1 Oscillospiraceae bacterium
ATTAAATGCAGGCTTCTGTAACCGTTAGGTTTCGGATTCTCAATATAGTCTTTTTTCTCAACCAGGGTAATATCATCCTGCTTTAAAAGGGCTTCGGAAAGCATATATACATCTTCCGGAAAAGAACAGATAATACGAATACCTGCCACATCATTTAGGTTTTCTTCAATCGATTCCAAGCTGACCGGCAGTCCTCTTCTTTCCAGTTTTTCTTTAATGCTCAAAATGTTTTTCAAGCGGCTTTTCATACCGTTGATGGGATTTCTGTCATACTGCAGAGAGAATTCCTCATTCAGAACATTGAATTTGGTCTCAACTTCCATCATGGCACAACGGTAATAAGACATAAGTTTGCCTAAATCCTGCAGTTTTTCTTTGCTCCATTCAAGCATTTGTTGTTCTTGAGCCGTTTGAATCTTGTCTTTATCAATCTCACTTTTTTCCATTATGTATACTCCTTAACCTTTTTTTCTGCAACATTCCAAAAAGTTTTCAAAAAATTTCTTTTCAACGGACGGATCAGCATGATAACTTTGCTCCGGATGCCATTGAGTAGCAAAAATCCTTTTTTCCTTGTTTTCTACAGCTTCAATTACACCGTCATCAGCTTTTGCCACAACAGTTAGCCCTTCACCCAGCTTTACAATGTGCCTGGTGTGATAGGAATTAATGTCGGCACGTTCGCTTTTGAACACATCATACACGAAAGAACCGGGGGTAATACTAATATCATGACGTGTGTTTGAATGCGGATTGTTTTCCGCTATAATGCCAATGGTACCGCCAAAGTAAATATTAATCGCTTGTAAACCGGCACAAATGCCAAAAATAGGCTTGTTGTGTTTTACAAAATAATCAATCAGCTTGATGTCAGTAGCAAAATCATCATAGGCAGGTGGCGGGTCCATGGGCTCACCGCCGTAATAAGAAGGGTTCACTCTGTTTCGACTGCCCGGAATCACCAAACCGTCACAATGTTCACAGATTCCTTCCATGTCGATAGGCGTTAAAACCGCCCAAAGCCCTACGCCATTTTCCCGTGCCATCTTTTCATATTCACGGAGTACGTAGTGCCGTTCATTCCAAACACTGTTTTCCTTTTGTAAATCCTGATACCTGGGTAATATCGCCAGTCGCATAATTATTCCTCCTGAAAGTATCATTTAAATGTTTTAGCATTGCTCACTCTAAATCACCAAATTTTCTGTATAAACTATTGTATCACACCCCATGTGCAAACGCAAGTGAGCCTCTCTTTTATTCACAAAGATATTACATTTTTTTCATATTATTTGACAGAAAACTGCGTAGTTGATATAATAATAAAAAAATCAGCAAAGGAGATTATCATGGATTTTACAACAATTACAAAAAATCTTACGGATTTAGGCTATACTGTTTCTTGTTTTGATACCAAGAAAGAAGCCGCAGAATATTTACTCAATAGCATAAAAGGCACAACAGTTGGTCTGGGAGGCACTATCACCGGTAAAGAAATGGGGCTTTATGAATCCCTTTCCAAAGAAAATAAAGTTGCTTGGCATTGGTATGCCTCCGAAGATGCACCTATGGCAGAAGCACTGGAGCAAGCCGCTTGCACAGACGTTTATATTTCCTCTGTAAATGCCATTGCCGAAACCGGCGAACTGGTGAACATCGACGGCACCTGCAACCGTTTAGCCTCTACCCTTTACGGACACAAAAAAGTATATTTTATCATCGGCAAAAACAAAATTGCGCCGGATTATGACCGGGCTCTTTTCCGTGCCCGGAACATTGCTGCTCCCCTGAATGCCAGACGGTTAAACAAAAACACACCCTGCGCCAAAGGCGAGCTCCGTTGCTATAACTGCAAGAGCCCCGATCGCATTTGTAAAGCGCTGACTGTTTTCTGGGAATGCCCCAAAGGATGCGAATATGAAATTCTGCTCATAAACGAAAATCTGGGTTATTAAAAAATATCCCTCCGTATATATAAACGGAGGGATATTTTTTATCTCCTGTATAACGCATTAAACCGTTTAAATTTTTCTTTGTCAATCCCATCAAGCTGTTCCTTGGTCACACGGAACTGCCAGTTGCCGTCAGCTTTGCCCGGAATGTTTAAACGGGTATCAGAACCGTAACCCAACAGGTCCTGAATGGGCAGAATCAATATCCCTGCATTGCTCATAAACATTGTCCGCAGAATACTGTCATATCCCCGATTCCAATCAGGATCGGTATAACCGCAATATTCCAGCATTTCACGGCGCCTTGCATCATCCAGTTCCCACACATAGCCAAGCAACGTATTATTATCGTGAGTGCCGGTATAAGCCACGCAGTTATTGTGATAATGGTGCGGTTTGTGAATGGTATCGTTGTCATCTAAAAAGCCGAACTGCAACACTCGCATACAGGGAAAACCGCTATAATCCACCAAATCACGTACTGCATCGGTAATATCGCCCAAATCCTCTGCAATAATCAAATTATCCCCGCGAAGGTTATTGACCATATCCACAAAAGCTCGACCGGGACCGGGCATCCACTTGCCGTTGCGGGAATTTTCTGCCGCCGCATCCACACTGTAATAAGACTCTATAGCCCGAAAGTGGTCAATCCGTACACCATCAAACATAGAAAACATATGCGAAAGTCTGTCTTGCCACCAGGAAAAACCGTCTTCCTGCATTTTTTCCCAGTTATATAAAGGATTCCCCCACAGTTGACCATCCTGCGAAAAATAATCCGGCGGCACGCCGGCCACATGGGTCATATTGCCGGCATCATCCAGTTGAAACAGGTTTTTATTTGCCCACACATCTGCACTGTCATAAGAAACATAAATGGGCAAATCACCGATAATTTTCACACCGCGACTGTTGGCATATTCTTTAATATCTTTCCATTGGGTAAAAAACTCATATTGAATGAATTGCCACATGAATAAAGTCGTTTCGTCAATCTGTTCATTCTCCCAGTCAATCCAACAGGCTTGCTCGTTGGCATCCTTTAATGCCATAAAGCGGCAAAACTGTTCTAAATAGGGATGTTCAGCAATAAATCGTTTAATTTCTTCTTTATTGTTCACCCGTTCCGATGCCAGCCGAAGGATGTTGTTTCTGGTGTGATACAATCGCACATATTCGCTGCTATATGATGTTTGCTGACGATATTCCGCCAGTTCCTCTTCCTTTACCAAACCTTTTTTCTGCAAAGTCTTTAAGTCAATAAAATAGGGATTTCCTGCAAAGGATGAGTACGATTTATAAGGCGAGTTACATTCATCCACCATGCAAAAAGGCAACACCTGCCAATAGGTAAAGCCACTTTCTGCCAGAAAGTCAACAAAATATTTGGCGTGCTCCGAAAATCCGCCGATGGAATAATCCCCCGGCAGAGAGCTGATGTGCATCAGCACGCCGCTTTCACGTTTCCGCATAAAAATTCCTCCAAAAAAGTTGTTCTACTGATTCATATGCACGGGCGAAGCACCATAGTGCTGTTTAAATACTTTTCCAAAATAAAGCGGGTCTTTATATCCTGCCATAAGCGCCAGTTCCTTCACCGTGCTGAATTCGCCGCTGTCTATAATGGACTTGGCATAGGATACCCGCTTGCCAATAATATAGTTTTTGGGACTGGTTCCGAATTTTGAGATAAAGATTTTTCTGAAATAGGTATCCGAAACACCGCAAAGTTTATGAAGTTCATCAATTTTCAAATCACAATCATAGATGTGTCGCCGCAAATAGTCCACCGCCGGCTGAATGACCTCAAACTTCTTTTTATCCTGGTATTGTTGTGCTTCAATGTTAGAAAGATAAGAAATCAAATTATATAAAAGTGAATAGCATTGGTATTTCTGTGCCTGATTCCCAAACTTCCATAAATCAGCAAAATGATATTTGATATATTCAGCATCATAAAACTCCCCGATAGAATAACAGGTAGGCTGCGCTTCGCCGAACTCTCCCTCCACATTTATGGCAGTGCAAACAGCGTCTCCCTCTGATATGATATGATACTCATATTGGCTTCCTTTTGGCAAAAACATCATTTCTCCTTCACGGACAATGACTGATTTATCAGGGAAATCATACTGCACCACGCCCCGTACCCGAATCAGAAAACCATTGGTTTTTCTGCATTTGGCTTTTCCGTAAGGGTTACTGACTTTATGTATTGCCGATAGAATTTTTAAATTTTCTATATTTTCAAACATCCTTCTTCCCCTCTTTGCGGAGCAAGATATATTTATTCTATAATCATTGAGTGATTTAGATGCCGGCTATTTTTGTGAAGTTTTGAACTAAAGTTCAAAGTGAAGTGGCAAACTTAGTTGATTTCATTTTCAATGAAATCATTATAGAATCAGTGAACGATTTAGATGCCGAAAAATCATTTTACCAGGAGTAAAAATGCTTGCTTGCAAGGGCATTTTTGCGACGCCGTCAATTGACACCAGTGCTCACAAGAGCACAAAGGAGCGGTAGCTCCTAAGAATTTTATGAAATAAAATTCTGTATGTGTCAATTATATCATATCCTCATATTAATTACAATACTGCAATGATTGTTTTGTTTCAAAAATTCCATATTGTTTTATTATTTCCATTTACAAACAGCATCCTTTTGTTATAATGTATACCGAGCCTCAAAGAAAGAAGGGAATTTTGTGAAAGAACAAAACACAAAAAAGTTTACATTCGATTATACGTGGGTCATTGCGGCGCTCTGCTTTTTAATGGTGGCCATCAGCCTGGGTTTCTGCAGCAGTGGGCGTAATTTGTACTTAACTGCTATCACCGACGCACTAAACATTCCCCGCGGTGCCTTTTCACTGACGAATACCATCCGTTTTGCCACCTCAACAGTTGTCAATCTGTTTTTCGGCAAACTGGTGTATAAATTCGGCACCAAAAAACTGATTTGCGGCGGTTTTATTGCTCTGATTTGCTTTTCGCTGATTAATACATACGCCACGAACCTCTATGTGTTCTATCTGGGCAGCATCTGCCTTGGCATTGGTGTTTCCTGGACCAGCACCACTATGGCCAGTGCCGTGGTGAATAAGTGGGTGACCAAAAACAAAGGAACCATTACCGGTGCCATTTTATCTGCCAACGGCATTGGCGGTGCCATTGCTGTGCAAATCATCTCTCCCATCATTTTTCAGGAGGGAAATCCCTTCGGCTACCGGGATTCTTATAGGCTGGTAACCGTTATTCTGTTGGTTACGCTGGCTCTTCTTATGATTTTCTTCAGAGAAAATCCCAAAGGCGATACCTCCAAGACCGTTGTCGGCGCCAAAAAGCGAAAGGCCAGAGGTGAAGGTTGGAGCGGCATGGACTACGAAACAGCCATTAAAAAGCCTTATTTCTATCTGGCGCTTCTGTGTATGTTTTTAACCGGTATGACCCTGCAGGGTATGGGTGGTATCAGCATTCCCCATATGTATGATATCGGTTTCGACAAAGCCTTTGTGGCCACGCTTTCCAGCATCAGCAGCATTATGCTCACCGTAACAAAATTCTCCACAGGCGTTATGTATGACCGTTTCGGTATGCGTACTTCTATGAACATTTGCTTTACTTGCGGTGTCTTTTCGCTGGTGGGATTAATCTTCCTCACCAACACCCCGATCGGTCACGCTATTGCTTTATCAAGAAGCTTTATCACCGCTGTTGCAACTCCCTTAGAAACCGTTATGCTTCCCCTCTTTGCTATGGAACTCTTCGGCAACAAGGATTTCAATAAATTTGTCGGTCTCTTCGTGTCTGCCAGCTATGCAGGCTTTGCCATCGGTTCTCCGTTAGGCAACCTTTGTTATGATATTTTAGGTGATTATCAGCTTTCTTTCGTTATCTTTTCCGCTATGATGGTGTGCGTTATTATCACCATGCAGTATGTATCCTTAGCCGCCAGACGGGACAGACGGATGATTGAAGCTGCAATGGCATCTGCTCCCGGCGAACCTTCTCTGACAGAATAGAAAGAAAAAAAATTAAGTCAAGCCAAAATCAATTATCGAATAAAATAAACGCGGTGACAATCGTCACCGCGTTTATTTTATTCCGAAAACCGTTCATTCAGTTCTTTTTCCAAAGCTTCATTACTTGCTATAATTCTATTAATATTTGCCTTTAAATCATTCAAAAAATCATGCCAGCTTTGAGCATCAACAAAGGGATTACCCCCTTCTTCCAGTTGTTTTTCTCTTTTCGGCAGGGTTTGATTGTTCTCAGGATGATTGCCCAGATGAATCATAACCGGTTCATTCCAAATTTTTTCAATCGCCGCGAGCATTTGATAAGCAACATCCTCCGGATCCTCATTATAACACTGATAAGGAAGCGTGAGCGCTCTTGTGCCCGCACCGCCGAGCAAACCGGCAAGGTAGGTATTGCCGCTATAGGTAACTTCAAAGAAAAAGGTTAATACACCAATGGTATGACCCGGTGTCAGCACACAACGAATCTTCGTGTTGCCGTGCTCAAAAATCTCCCCATCCTCAATCTCATAATCAAAAGTGGGTACGGTAAGGTAGGGGTAAAGTTCATTATTCACGTGACCACGGGTCGGTTTTTCACGCAGAGCCTCTGCATCTGTGCGGCTGATAGCAAGTTTCGTGCCATATAAACGACGGAATTCCTCCGAAGCCCCAAAATGATCATAATGACCATGGGTATGAATAATCCAGCGGACATCCTTGGGGTTAAAGCCGGCACGCCAGATACTTTCAATTAAAAGATGCTGCGACTCAGGAAAACCGGAATCCAGCAAAATCAACCCATCTCCCGTATCAATTAAGTGAATGCACACTCTCGTATCGCCCACATAATAGAGCCCGTCTGCAATTTTAAAAGGCTCCATAAAAGATGTGGCAGGCGCCTTATGGAATTCTTCCTGATGGGCATAATAATCATCTATCATTTCGTTAAACCGTTTTAATAGAAACTCGCGCTTTGTCATCACATTGTTCTCCTCATATCCTACATTTATTATAAACCAGATAATCTCTCAGTTTTTCCGCATCGCCGTCAAACAAATAACCGTTTATACCCACTGTCTCCGCACCTTTTATATTCATTATACTATCGTCAATAAACAGACACTCATCTGCCTTTAATGAATAGGTTTTTAAAAGGTAATCAAAAATCTCTTTGCCGGGTTTGGTGATGCCTATCGTGCCGGAAAACACACAACCCCGGAAACCGGATAAAAGTTCACAAATCCAAGGCACTTGCCGGTGACCTTCTGCAAAACCAATACTGATATTCGATAATAAATACAGGTTCATGTCAGCACGCTTCATTTCTTCAACAAGCTCTGTCATACCTGCCACAGGGGTTAAGGATGAAATCCAGTTGTCATATACCCGACAGCCGATTTCTGCCCATTTAGGTGGCAACCGTTTACAGATTTCTTCTTTTAATGCTTCATCGGTTATCTTGCCGGCATCTAACGGGTCCCACAGTATGCGGTCAAAAACCACCTCACTGATTTTCCTGCAAAGCTCTTTATCTTGCACAAAAGGAGCCGTTAACTGTTCGGGATAAAAATTGGCCAACACATTGCCAAAATCAAAAATATAATTCTTAAGCATCTTTTTACCGCCTTATATATCTTGCAAAGTGCCAAAAGGACTGTAAAAACAGCTTTTTACAGTCCTCTTTATTCTTGTTATGCTTCTTTTCCGTAAACTTCCCACTGGCTGAGAGCCGGGAAAGGAGACGGGTCGTTTTCGTCTTTAATTAACTGATTGAGTTTAATCCACTCAACCTTCTTAGTTCCTTCTAAAGGAATATAATGAGGCTCTGTGGATTTTTCCATATTATGTACCAGCGTGGTACCGTCTGAGAAGGTAAAGGTTACCTGCTTCCAGTAGTTATCATGGGGGAAATCAGCACGGGTTACCAGCACCATACTGTCGATTTCAACCATTCGACCAAAATCCAGTACAATTTCTGCGTCATCCTGACGGTTGATGCCCCAGGATTCATAAGGCCAGGCACCATGACTTTCGTTACAAATGTTGCCGTTAATGGCATTTCTGGCTGCAAAAACGGACTCGCCACGGGTTTCAACATTGGCATAAGCATGAGGGAAGCAGCCCGGGTCACCATGCTGATCATAGACATTTTTTGCCAGGTTCTTATGCAGAGCAATTTCTGCATCTGTAGCCTTTCTCACTGACAGCACGTGTCTGTTGCCATAAAAAGTTTTAGGAGAATAAGAAATTCTCTTTTCTCCAAAAGGAATAACGAATATAAGTTCCGGTGTTTTCTGGTATACAAACGCTTCACCCATAGCATCATCCAACTGCATCACTAAAAATACATTGGTTTCAGTTGTACGCATAACCAGTGTGTCCCCTTCTTGATACTCCTTATTATACGCCAAAACGCAACGGCTTTCATGACTGGACTGTGCCAGCACTTCGCCACTTTGATTCACAACTTCTAACTGTAACATTGCACTTTCTCCTTTTCTGATGGTTTTTGTTTAATTATACCATTTTTATAAATGATTCGTCAACTGTTTCTTCTGTATAACGCCAAAAGTGACGAGGAAATTCCTCGTCTTTCGGTGGACCAGGACTTTTCAGCCAGTCCAAAAAGCAAAATAAATAATTAAAAACAAAATTACTTTGCGATTTTGCGCCTCACTTCTTCACTATTACATATTACTTATTACTTCAAATCGACAAGGTTGATTTTAGGGAATAGTGAAGAGTGAATAGGTAAAAAGTAAAATCGACAAGACTCGTAAGAATCTTGTCGATTTTGGTGCGGATAAGAGGACTTGAACCTCCACGAGATTGCTCCCACTAGCACCTGAAGCTAGCGCGTCTGCCAATTCCGCCATATCCGCAAATATTCAATTCGTCATCTCTCGACAACGTAAATTATGATAACACAGAACAAAAGTTTTGTCAAGACTTTTTTTCTTCTTTTTTCATTTTTTTAGCTCCAAATTCTGCTTTTCCATATTTTTCTTGTATTTTCAGCCTTTCTGTGATATAATTTTTGTACATCAATGCAAAAAACGAACCCCGAAAGGAGTTTCATATGACAAGAAAAATTTTATGTCTGTTGGCGGTTTTCTTCCTGTTTTGCTCTTCTTTTATTTGCCATGCCGAGGAAGAAATGATTACTATAACAGAAAGCCCCATCACCGTTACTTATAACGGCGACGCCGTTGTTTTTCCTGATGCAAAACCTACCGTATCAAACGGAAGAACTTTAGTACCGGCCCGTGCCATTATGGAGCGAGCGCATCTTACTGTTGAATTTGATGCTCCTGCCAAAACAGTTGTTGCCTCAAAAGACTCTCTTTCTATTAAAATGCCTTTAGGCGGCACAACAGCAGAGATTGTTCGTAACGGTGAGAGCAAAACTGTTACCTTAGACGAGCCTGCCCGTCTGATTCAAGACCGCACCTATGTTCCGGTTCGGTTTTTAGCTGAAAGTTTGGGAATCAAAGTGAATTGGAATCCTTATGCAAAAGAAGTTGTTTTAATTGACACAGCAGAATGGAAACAGGAAATTGCCAGTCGTTCTCATTACTTAAATTTCTTGTTTGACAAACCCTTCATCCCGAACAAACCGGAAGCCGGAAGCTCTGCAGCCAACATTTCCCTGCAGTATGCTGCCCAAGGAATTCCCGATGCAGACGGTGTTCCCAAAAACCGGTCAGCCGAGGTCTCACTTTCTTCCACTGCAACCCGAGTCTTCGATGGGAAAAAGGGCGGTTCTTTCTCCTCTGTTCAGGCTGATTTTTCCCAATTAAACAATATTGATGTTGAGTTTTTAAAACTTCTGTTTTCAACTCACGATATGGAAGCGTTGTCAAAGCTCGCCAAATCACACAATCTTGAAATCGATTCCATTTATGATACGTCAAAAACAACACACATTAAAAGCACCGGCTTATCGGCTATATGCAATGATTTTGAACAAACGGCATTAGCTGAGCAAATGGCTAAAAATTACGTTGCATTCCAGCCGGATGAGTTATATTCTCTTTTCTTTACTGACTTTGGTGTATCCAATGCTTCGGAAGTTTTATTAAATGCCAAAAGCGAATGGGATTTGTTGGAAAAGCTCATCGAACGCGACGATATGCTTTACACACGCAGCGTGCAATCCATTGATGCTTTGCTGAAAGCCTATACGGATTTATTTGATGACTCCCTCTTTACGATTTCCCGCCATTGGGATGGAACATACATCCGACAATATCGCCCAAAGGAAGCGGAACTGAAAGATAAATTATTAGAAATTTCAGCTTTAAGAAACGTCATCAACGGCACTCCCTTGGATGATGCCACCTACGAAAACCATAAAAATATTCTGAAGAACACAACGGTGAACCTGCAAATTTCAATGTTTTTAAAAGAAAAAGACGGTTCTCCCGTTAAAACAGAAACCTCTTTTACCGTAAACATGAACAATCAACCGATTCCTTATATAGAAGGCGCCACAAGGCAGTTTAAACTGGAAATGCAAACCGGGGAATCCACCCGTGATTTTGAAGCCAAACGAGACCGGCGCATTCTCCTCCCCAAAAACTCGGTTCCTTTCGCAGAGCTTTATAAAGAACAATAATATTCAAGGCTGTCACAACAATGATGAAGTGACAGCCTTATTTTATAAATAAAATGCGTGATTATCAATGGTGGTAAAATAGGGTCGGTTATTCAAAATCCATTGACTTTCTGCCGTTTGAGGATTCAAAAAGAACAAGCAGTCCCCAATGGGGTTCTCCCCCTCCAGCGCTCGTTTTGCTGCAATGACACTATCGCCCTGAGGCGTTAAATAAATGCTGCCGTCTAACACAGGTGTAAACTGTACACCATGTTTACGGTCAAAAATCACGCCGTAGATGGTATTGGGATAGTCCTTACTCTTCACACGGTTCAGTACAACATTTGCCACGGCAATTTTCCCCTCCATAGGTTCTCCCCTGCTCTCGGCATGTACAATTTTAGATAACCAGTAAATTTCATCATCTGTATAACTTCTCGTTCCCACCAAAGGTTTAGGAACCGTAATACCCGCTTTTTTGATATCCACTGTATAGGTCTCTGAAATCCAATCCACCTGGCAATCCAGATTTTCTGAAACAAAGCGAACCGGTACAAAGGTCCGGTCGTCAATCAGTTTAATACCGTTTTCCACCGGCACATACCGTCCGTTCACATAACCGCCTTGTCCGTTTTTCGGCAATTCAATCAAGGTTTTCCCCTGGCGAATTATTGCCACATCTCTCTTTGTGTCCCATTCTACACTGTCTGCCTGCAGAGCTTCCCCCACAAACCGGATAGGAACATAAGTGGTTCCTTTATGGAGAAAGGGTTTTGTGTCCATTTTAATCAGGGTTCCGTTGACTGTCATGGTAATAGGTGTATCAAAGCTGACTGTCTCCGATGCCGGTACGGCTTTACCTAACAGGCTCAGTAGGCAAAGCACAATTGCAAAACAAATCCATTGTTTTTTCATTGTCTTTTTCCTCCCGGGCTTTATTACCCTAACAGTATAACACAAAAAAGCCAGAGACTGCAAGGCACAATCTCTGGTAATTATGTAAACCATTTATGAACAACTTAAATTTCTTGAGAGAACATGGTACCAATACCGGTATCTGTAAAGATTTCGAGCAAAATGGAATGCAGAATACGACCGTCAATAATATGGACACGCTTCACGCCCTGTTCCACTGCTTCCACACAGCCGCGAACCTTGGGAATCATACCACCGCTGATGGTGCCATCTTCAATATAGCCTTCGGCAGACTCTGCCGTCATGGCATAAATAATGTTGCCGTCTTTATCCTTAACCCCTTCCACATCTGTTAAGAACATCAGTTTTTCAGCACCTACTGCTGCCGCCACGGCACCGGCTACGGTATCGGCATTGATGTTAT
>SVJT01000057.1 GCA_015068865.1 Oscillospiraceae bacterium
TGTATCCGGTGCATTGGATAAGCTGCAGGAAGAAACCGTGGAATTGAAAGAAGCGGCAGCAACCGGTGAAACAGAAAGAATCAGTGAAGAATTAGGAGATGTTCTGTTTTCAGCAGTAAATGTATCAAGATTCTTTAAATGCTCTGCCGAAGAAGCGTTGGGCATGACCATCCGAAAATTCATAGACCGTTTTGCTTATGTTGAGAAAAGTGCATTAGAAGCAGGAAAACGTTTGGAAGATATGACTCTTTCAGAGATGGATGCTTTATGGGATGAAGCTAAATTGAAATAAAATGATGAGCTACTCAAATAGAATAGAGTAGCTCATTTTTTATAATTGAGCACGTAGCTTCTGCAGAATGCTTTTTTCAAGTCGTGAAACCTGCACTTGCGAAATGCCTAAGCGTTTGGCAATAGCAGACTGAGTGTGTTCTTCTATGTATCGCCAACGGATAATGCTTTGCTCACGTTTGGGCAAGGAGCCTATCAGCTGCCAAAGGGTTAACCGGTCTTCTACCCGAAGTGCTTCTTTATCATCAACAAGCTGGTCTGAAAGGGTCAGATTTGAATCGCCTTGTGTTTCATTCAGTGAGGCAGGGTGTTTGTTGGCAGAAATTGCGATGCTCAGATCTTCCGGCGTTGTTCCAATCAGTTCTGCTATTTCTGAAAGACTTGGTTCACGTCCTAATTTTTCTGATAACAGGCTATGCGCGTGATCAGCTTTAGAATTTAGTATTTTATATGAACGACTGATTTTTAGCAATGTATTATCACGCATATATCGTTTGACTTCTCCGACGATAAACGGCACTGCATAGGTTGACAGTTTGGTCCCAAAGTCAGGATTATAATTATCAATAGCTTTAATAAGACCAAGTGTTGCAATTTGTTGTAAGTCATCCATTTCAAAACCGCGATTTTTAAATCGGTTTACAATCATATACACAAGACCGAGGTTTTGTTCAACTGCAGAATTTCTTTCGCAGTAGTCAGCTATTTTGTTTTGTTCATAAGAAACAGAGGAAGACATAGCCGACCTCCTTCAGACAGCATGACTTTGAAGTTTTTTGTATAACTGAACAGTTGTACCTTTTCCCGGTGATGAAATGATGTTTATATCATCCATAAAGGCTTCCATAACAGTAAAGCCCATGCCGGCTCGGTCAAGGTCTTCGGAGTCGGAATAAAGGGGTTGACGTGCTTTTTCAATATCCTGTATCCCTCTGCCTGTATCCGAAATTGCAATTTCAACAGAACGTTCAGCTAAAAGACGGCAGGAGACGGTTACTGTGCCGTCAGGACAGCCGTAACCGTGAACAATAGCGTTGGTAACGGCTTCGGAAACCGCAGTTTTTATATCATTGATTTCCTCTAATGTCGGGTCCAGTTGAGCGATAAAAGCAGCAACCGCTGCTCGTGCAAAAGCCTCGTTAGAGGATTTGCTCATAAATGAAAGTGTCATAATATTTTCCTGTTTCATGCTGTTGTCACCTCGCTTATGGCTTGGTTAACATCCGGATAAATCTGAATCAGTTTGGTTAAACCGGACATTTCAATTAATCGCTTCATTTGCAGGTTTTTGCAAACTAATGCGACATGACCGCCGATGGATTTAATTAATTTGTAACGGCCGATAATCATACCGATACCGGAACTGTCCATAAAGGTCAGGTCTGAAAAATCAAAAACAAGGTGTTTGATATTTTTTCCGGGAAGTGTACGTTCAATCATGAGCCGCACCTGTTTGGCAACGTGATGATCCAGTTCACCCGATAGCCAGACAACCAATGTTTTGTCGTGAATGGTTAATTCAATTTGCAATGAAAATCCTCCTTTTTGTCTGTAGACAGACACTTTTGTTTAAAGTCTTATTCTTATTCGGCAGTTCATAAAAATTTTCCTTCATAAAAAAATAAAAGCTTTTGTCGAAAGCAGGGTAACTTTTCGACAAAAGCTGAAATTTATATCTGATTATTTGTTATTCTGTCAAAACTGTGAGATATAGTTTACGCAGGAAGAATAAACAGAGAACTAAAGAGAAGCATTCTGCAATGGGGAATGACAGCCAAACAAGGTTGATATTCCCTGTCAAGGATAAAAGGTATGCAACGGGTAACAGTACAAAGAGCTGTCTGATAATGGAGATAATCATACCCCATAAACCGTTGCCGACAGCCTGAAACACCGATGTTGAAATAATACAGAAGCCTGCGAACAGGAAACTCAGGCTGATAAACCTTAGTGCTACGGTACCGATGGAGAGCATTGCTTCCGAAGCATCAAAGAAAAGCAGGAGTTGTTTCGGGAAAAATTGCAATATAAGCATACCAAAGAGCATAATCGAAATGGCATATATGATGCTGAGTTTAATTGTTTTTATCATTCTGTCACGCTTTTTAGCACCGAAGTTATAGGCGATAATGGGCACCATACCGTTATTTAAACCAAAGACCGGCATAAAGATAAAGCTCTGCAGCTTAAAATAAACACCAAATACTGCCGTTGCAGTTGAAGAAAATGCCAGTAAAATCTGGTTAAGACCAAAGGTCATAACAGAGGCGATGGACTGCATAATAATAGACGGCGCACCTACGCTGTATATACGTTTGATAATTTTAGCCGAGGGACGAAAGCCTTTAAAATTAATGGAAATTTCTTTGTTAAGCTTTAGATTAAAGAAAAGACCCATAAGAAGAGCACAAAACTGACCAATTACAGTTGCAATGGCAGCGCCGGCAACCTCTAAACGCGGAAACCCAAAGAGACCGAATATCATAATAGGGTCTAAAATAATGTTTACAACAGCACCAACCGATTGGGTAATCATACTGTAGACAGCTTTTCCGGTGGATTGCAGCAAACGTTCAAAAATAATCTGACCGAATAAGCCGATGCTCATTGTACAGACGATAGTAAGATAGAATGTGCCGGAAGATAAAATGTACCGGTTATCAGTTTGTGTTGTAAAGAAAAGCTTGGAAGCTGTTATGCCAAAGACGGCAAATAAAAGATAAGTGATAAAGAAAACAAAAATGCCGTTTTTGGCAGCCGCGTTTGCATCTTTAAAATTCTTTTCGCCCAAGCTGCGTGAAAGTAACGCATTGATACCAACACCGGTTCCGGTTGCAGCGGCAATCATTAAGCTTTGCACAGGAAAGGCGAGAGAAACGGCTGTTAAGGCATCTTCACTGATGCGTGAAACAAAGATGCTGTCAACGATGTTGTATAATGCCTGTACCAGCATAGAAATCATCATAGGCAGAGACATGGAAAGTAAGAGTTTATTAATAGGCATAATGCCCATTTTGTTTTCCTGGATGGTGTTTTGGTTCGACATTGTATTTCCTTTCGCTTGGGTTTTTATTTCATTTGTTGACCGTTTAAGAACACAGCTTCGATATTAGAATCTAAGGAGAACAGTTCTCCCCGATGAATGACAATATCTGCATCCTTACCGGGTGCCAGACTGCCTATGCGATTCTCTAAACCAACGTGTTTAGCTGCATTAATCGTAATAGCGGCTAAAGCGGTTTCTTTCTTTATACCGCTTTGATGAGCTAATGCTGCACATAAATACAGCTGATTGATGGGAATCTCAGGATGATCGGTCATAATGGCAAAGGGGATGCCGGCTTTTTCAAATTCCTTATAAATAGCAAAACTCATATTTTTTAATTCGGGTTTGCTACGTGATCCGAATGTGGGTCCCAAAATGACCGGTAAATTTTTCTCCTGTAAAAGAGGGAGGATTAAATGACCTTCTGTGCAATGCTCTAAGGTTATTTTAATGCCAAATTCTTCGGCAATACGGATAGCTGTTGCAATATCGTCAGCTCGATGAATGTGCACTTTTAAAAGCAGATTGCCCCGCATAACCTCAGACAGTGCTTCTAATTTAAAATCAAGGTCGGGACGTTCCTTATTTTCACCTTTGTTATAGTCGTCCCATTTGCGGGTATATTCCTTTGCCTTGAACAAGGTTTCACGAAGGACAGAAGCAGATGCCATACGAGTCGAAGGCATATGCCCCTTACTGCCGTATACACTTTTTGGATTCTCACCTAAAGCGGCCTTGATAGCAATCGGCTCTTTTATAACCATCTCATCAACCCAACGTCCTGCAGTTTTTAATGCTGCAAACTGACCGCCAATGACATTGGCACTGCCGGGGCCGGTGACAACTGTTGTTACACCGCCGGCCAGGGCTTCTTTAAATGCAATATCAGCATGGTTGACAGAATCAATGGCACGAAGCTGCGGAGAAACGGGATCGGTTGATTCGTTACCGTCGTTTCCTTCCCGACCGGCGCCTTCTTCCCATAAGCCAATGTGACAGTGGGCATCAATAAAACCAGGCAATGCCATAGCACCGTCTGCGTTGAATAACTCAGAAAACTCAGTCTCTGAACAGGAAAGTTCAGTCATATTACCTAATGCCTTAATGGTGCTATTTTCAACAATTATATAACCATTTGAATAGTTTTGATCGTCCATTGTGATAATATTAGCATTTTTGATTAATAACATAGAAACTCTCCTTTATATTTTGTGAAATTGCTGGGAAAAATACACCTATATTATTGTAACGGAAATATATAATTTTGTCAATAAATTTGGTAAAAGTGTTGACACGAAAGCATTTTCGGGGTATTATATATAATTAGGTGTATTATATCTAATAAACACTATAGTTAATTGTTGACAAGCGTGTTTTTCGTTATATTTTGAAGAGCACGTTGATGAAAGGAATGGTATATAATGAAACTGTCGAAAATGCTGCTTAAAACTTTACGTGAAACACCGGCTGAAGCAGAAATTGCCAGCCATCAGCTGATGCTTCGTGCAGGAATTATGCGGAAATTGGCTGCAGGTGTGTATTCTTTCCTGCCTCTCGGTCTTCGTTCGTTGCACAAAGTAGAGCAAATCATTCGTGAGGAAATGGATGCCGCCGGCGCTCAGGAACTGTTAATGTCTGCCTTATTACCGGCTGAGTATTATCAGGAATCCGGTCGCTGGGATGTGTTCGGTCCGGAAATGTTCCGTCTTCGCGACAGAAACAGCCGTGATTTTTGCTTAGGACCTACTCATGAAGAAATTTTTACCCAGACAGTAAAAGGCGAAGTATCTTCTTACCGTCAGTTGCCCTTAACTTTGTATCAGATTCAGACCAAATACCGTGACGAGCGCCGTCCGCGTTTTGGTGTTATGCGTTCCCGCGAATTTATTATGAAGGATGCGTACAGCTTTGACCTTGATGAAGCAGGCCTGGATGTTTCTTATCAGAATATGTATAAAGCATATTGCCGTGTGTTTGACCGTTTAGGTCTTGATTATATTGTCGTTGATGCCGACAGCGGTGCAATGGGTGGTTCCGGTTCTCAGGAGTTTATGGTGAAATCCGATACCGGTGAAGCTGTGGTGGCTTTCTGTTCTCATTGCGGCTATGCAGCCAATGATGAAAAAGCTGAGTGTGTGCCTGAGGCTATGCCCCAAGAAGAGCCTAAGGCAATGGAAAAGATTTATACACCCAATGCCGGTACCATTGAGGAACTTGTTGAGTTTTTAGGTACTGACAGTAAGCATTTTGCTAAAACATTGATTTATATGGCAGGGGAGAAGCCGGTAGCCGTTATGGTTCGTGGTGATCGTGAAGTAAACGAAACAAAGCTTGCCAACCTGTTAGGAATTAATGAGCAGGATCTGGCAATGGCAGAAGC
Source organism: Oscillospiraceae bacterium (assembly GCA_015068865.1). Classification (GTDB taxonomy): domain Bacteria; phylum Bacillota; class Clostridia; order UBA1381; family UBA9506; genus UMGS755. The sequence goes on from SVJT01000057.1 coordinate 5,718, forward strand.
AAACGTTGTCACCGAAGTGACCGGTGCTCGCGTTGGATTTGCAGGTCCCGTTGGCTTAACGATTCCGGTTTATTGTGATAAAGAAGTTGCTTTAATGTGCAACTACATTGTTGGTGCAAATGAAAGTGATTATCATTTCACCAATGTAAATGCAAAAGACTTTACACCTGAAGCAATTGCAGATTTACGTACGATTGAAGCCGGGGATGTTTGTCCTCGTTGCGGCCAGCCTGTTGAAACCACCCGTGGCGTTGAGGTAGGTCACATCTTTAAGCTCGGTAAAAAATATACTGAAGCTTTAGATTGTACATACCTTGATGAAAACGGAAAAGCACAGACATCTATTATGGGTTGTTATGGTATCGGTGTAAACCGTACTCTCGCTGCTGTTATCGAACAGTATTCCGACGAAAACGGTATTATCTGGCCTGTTAGCGCAGCACCATATCAGGTGATTGTTGTACCTGTTAACATGGCCAATGAAGAGCAGGCAGCGTTAGCTGAAAAGATTTATAGCGAACTTCGTGCTAAAGGCATTGAAGTGCTGATGGATGACCGTGACGAGCGTCCGGGCGTTAAGTTTAAAGATGCCGATTTAATCGGAATTCCTGTTCGAATTACGGTAGGTAAAAAGGCTTCTGAAGGTTTGGTTGAATACAAGCTGAGAAAATCTCAGGAGGTTCTTGAAATCTCAGCAGAGCAAGCTGTACAAGATGCTTGCACCTGGATTGCTGATGAACTTGCATTTGAAAGGGAAAATTAAGAATGAAACGTATTTTATGTTTTTTACTTTCGGCTTTTATCATGCTTATGTTAGTTTCTTGTCATAAGAAACCGGCTGAAAAAACGGCACAAACAGACAGTAAACCGTCACCTTCTGCAGTAGCTTCGGAAGAAAAAGAAGAAACGTCATCAAATCAGGAGATAGATACCGATGAGACGGTGACAACCGAAACGCCGGACAATGAAACTGTTGCAACGGCAGAAACAGCACCTGCCGTATTTTGGACCGGTGAAGATATTTATTACCATTTAGAAGGTTGCAGTGAGCTTAAAGAGAAAGCGAACGATCAAATTGCCTGGCAAGTTGTTGAACAGATTATGCTTCGTCGGTGTACGGTTTGCAATCCGCCGAAATATGCAAATTATGTTGAAAATGATGAATAATTGAATTGTAAGGAGCGAATGAAAGTATGAAAAAAGTTTTTACTTGTAAAAAATTTTTGATATTGCTTTTGTCCGCTCTTTTGTTCTTCTTATCAGCTTGCGGAACACCTGAAAAAGCGGAAAAAGATTTAACCGGAGAACTGACAGAATATGAGAATACCAATGAAGCGCCAACGTCGGGAGGTACATTGCGTTTAGGTTTTGTCGGCTCTAAAACTCTGAATCCTTTAAATGTCAAAAATCAAAATAATTTATATATTTTAAATTTAATTTTTGACAGTCTGTTTCAGATTTCTCCCAGCGATGCAGTGGAATCGAATCTTTGTGAACGGTATGTCATTTCTCCTGACGGGTTGAATTATGAATTCGTTATTAAAAAAGGAATTCATTTTCATAACGGTGTTTCACTGACAGCAAACGATGTTGATGCAACGTTGGCATTTTTGTTGGCAGGTGATGGTGCATATAAAAATAAATTATCGAATATTGCCGATCATCACAGTTCCGGAGCTTCTGTTTTTGTTACATTGGATAAGCCGGTTGTTAACTTTACATCATTATTGGATTTTCCGATATTGTCTGCTGCTGACTTGACGTTAGGTGCAACAGAATATGTTCCTAACGGGACGGGACGGTATAAAGTGCAGAGTTATAAAGTCAGTAAAGAACTGTTTTTAACAAAAAATGAAAACTATCATAAGTCATTTTCACCCTATATTTCTGAAATCCATGTAGATTTTCTCAAGGATAACGAAGCGGCTGTTTCAATGCTTGAAAACTTTCAAATTGATCTTTTAACCTCTGATGTATTAAATCTTTCAGGTTATACGCCAAAGCGAAAATTGTCATCAGTTTCCTTTGCTAACGGATTGCTTACATTTATTGGTTTTAACAATCAAAATCCGGCTTTACTGTCATCTAAAACTCGTCAAGCCCTTTCGATGGCAATAGACAGAACCTCTTTGTTGCAGGCAACTTCAGTTAAATATGCTTCTGTTACTGATTTGCCGTTTCCAACGAGTTGTTTTTGGTACGACAGTGATTCGCCGTTTGTTTCTTTTGATTCAGACGGTGCGCATAAGCTGTTGTCGGATGACGGATGGCAGGATAGTGATGGAGACGGTATTTTAGATAAAACAGTTTACGGCGAAAAAATTGATTTAGTTTTGAATATTTTAGTTAACGATGAAAGTGTAACAAAAAAGAAAATTGCCGATTTTGTTAATAAGTCATTCGATGAAATTGGTGTGAAATCGCAAATCGTGTCTTTGCCTTTTGCAGACTATCAAACATTAATTTCCGAACGAACATTTGATGTTTTTGTCGGTCAAACCCAATTGACTCCAAATTATGACATTTCCTTTTTGGTTAAAACGGATGAAAATGTATGCGGAATATCAAATGAGCGTATTGACCAGGCTTTAAATGCTTTGGTTCTGCAAGAATCAACTACTCAAAAGCAAAGTTTGTTTTATGAACTTGGGGAAGTACTGAAAACAGAAAGTCAAATAGCGGGATTATACATTGAAAACAGAGTGTTGATTTTTGATCCGCATTTAAAAGGAAATATAACACCTTCTAATTCGGATATTTTCTATGGAATTGAAAACTGGTTCATTTCTGAACACTAATCGTCTATGCTGTGTAACATAAAAGTAAAATATTAGTAATTGACCTTTCTATAAACTAATGATATAATATAATTAAGTTTTTAACTTTAAATTCTTTTTTACGGAGGGATAAATAATGAAAAAAGCAAAAAAACTGTTGTCGCTTTTGCTGGCATTTGCTATGGTTTTTTCTTTAGCAATTCCTGCGGCATTTGCGGCAGACTTTTCTGATGTTCCGTCCAATTATCAGTATTATGATGCTGTACAGAGTTTGGTTGCTCGCGGCATCATTAACGGATATGAAGATGGTACATTTAAACCCGAAGCGACGATTACCCGTGCTGAGTTTGCTAAAATGGTTATTTATGCAATCGGTTTGGGCAATATGACTCAGGATGCTTCTACTGAAACCGGCTTTCCTGATGTTGCTTCCAATCATTGGGCTGCAGGTGTGATTAAAATCGCTTATGATTTAAAAATCATTAACGGCTTTGATGATGGTACATTCAAACCCGATGAAAATGTTACATACGACCAGGCATTGAAAATGGCAGTATGCGCTAAGTATGATAAATTCGGTGAAGCAGCAATGAAAAACGGTGGCTATCCCGAAGGATACAGAAAAGTTGCTGCAAGCTATGGATTTATCAAGGGTATTAATGACGGTGTTTATTCCGAGCCCGCTAAACGTGGTACAATCGCTAAACTGATGGATAATATGCTTGCTATCAAGTTATCTGAAGTGACAGATGACCCCACAGTGGTTGAACCCAATCAAATGGCTGAAGTTAAAGGTCAGGTTGTTTCTGTTTATGGTGCTTCTTTAGAAAGCACTCCTTTAACCATGACTAAGTATCAGGTCAGAATTATGCTGTCAAATGGCGGCATTGTTACCTATGACGGTTCTGCTTTAGCTGACAGAGATTCTCTTCGTTCTTATTTAGGTAAAATGGTAACTGCTTATTATACAGAACAGATGGCTGTTGAAATGCAGACTCTTTCCAGTATGACACTGCAGAGAAATAGAAACTATGAAGTGGTTGTTGATATGGCTGATGTTGTACAGCCTGTTTCAAACAACGTACTGAATTATACTGATGCAAACGGTGATTTTGAAGAATTAAAAATTGCGCCCGGTGCAAAAATTCTGTATAACGGAAGTCTTGTTCCCAGTGGCACAACGTTTTCAGATTTAGTAACAGCCAATGCAAGCAGTGCCGGTAGCATCAGATTGATGTCAACTGCCGGCGAAGGCAATAGTGTTGATGTTATCTTCTTCACAGTTTACAGTAACTATATTGTAACCTCTACAAATTCATCAACAAAAACTGTATATATGGACGACGGTACGAAAGTTGTTCAGAAAGTAATTGATGAAGAAGATCGCAGTAAGTCTGTAACCATCACCAAGAACGGTTCAAACGTAACCTTCTCATCCATTGCTAAAGACCAGGTGCTGTCAATTTCTGAAGACTTAAGCGGTAACTTTATCGAAGTGTTAATCGGTCCTGCAGCTTTTGAAGGCCGCGTTTCCGGTATGACTCGTGATGAAGGTAAAATTACTGTTAACTCTAAGGAATATAAGTTTGCTCCCGGAGTTACCTTTGGTAATGACATTATGGTTGGTTCCAACTTAAAGATTTACCTTGATTCCTTCAATAAGATTGCTAAGTATGAATTTAAGGCAACAGCTGTTGCATATAATTATGCTTATTTAACTCAGATTAAGAATATCGGTAGTGGTATTAGCTCTGATATCAGAGTGGAAATGATTGATTTGAAATCAACCACCCTGAAATCCTTTACAACATATCCTCTTGCTGATACTGTTAAAATCAATAATGTTAACTACAAAACAGCAACCGATTTTGCTTTAATTGAGTCTGCTTTAGTAACAGCTGCACAGCGTTACGCGTACACAGATGCCGGTAACGGTAAAGTGTTCGGCGCCGGTGTAAATGAAGTGTATCAGCCTATTAAATATACTTTATCAAACGGTAAAATTGATTCAATTTTAATTGCAAAAGATAATGCAACAGATGCTGACCTTCGTGCTGATACTTCCATTCTGGATGCATCTACCTATGCTCAGGGCATTAAATGTACAACAAGATTTACTGGTCTTGCCGGTATTTATTCTTTAACCAGCAGTACCAAGGTTTTATATGTTTCTGACAATACTAAGCGTGCCCTGACTGATTATGACTTAAAGGCAGGTAACAACTCCGGCTTACAGGCTGGTCAGTACTATCGTATTGTCTTTGTTGATATGAACTCCACAGGTACACCTGCAGTGGCTATTGTTTATAATGTTAATGATGTTGATGTAAGCGCAACAACTAACGACTGGCTGAACTGCTTACCGATGGTTGTTACCTTGAAAACACAGGAATATGTTGATGGTGTAACATATAATGTAATTAAAGCTCAAGGTTATAACGGCAGTGAAAAGACCTATAAGGATGAAGGTACAACATTCTTCAATCAGGTTGAAATTGGTGATGTTGTTCGTATTGTAGCAGATACTGACAGTCTGATTGAAAATATAGAAATTGTAGCTGTTGGTAGTGAAATTTTAAATGGTACTGATTATATTAAACTCGGTGCTCATCAATCCAGTTTCGCTGCTTCACAGAAGATTACCGGTGATAGCAAATTGTTGCTGATTCGTGAAGGTGATAATTATGATTCCGAACATGCTACAATGTCTGTAATGGCAGGTACTGTTTACAGCGTTATCAATG
>SVJT01000058.1 GCA_015068865.1 Oscillospiraceae bacterium
AAGCAGATTTCCGTAAGCTACAATTTCTTTCAACTCATCTTCTGAATACCGACCGCGCATATAACCAAAGTAAGGATACTCTTTCACTTCATAAGTATCTTCCGTATAAAGCATCAGTTCATTAAAACCCATTCGCGCCAATCTGCGCAAAATATCCTTAACTTTTTCCAGTTTTAAGACAGCCCCGCGAGATACGTCCAGCATAATACCACAGGTATCAAACACGGGTGTTTGGGACAGGGAAACATCATAACCGTTTTTCAAAGCATCAACTGCTACCGACAAACCTCGATAAAAATCTGCCGGTAAATGATAAGAAAGCTCTGCTTTATCACCGTTTACAGAAACAGAAAAGCCTTTATCTGCCGGCTTAATAAGAATGGTTTGCTCACTTTCACCGACTTCAATATGTAAGTCCTTTAAAATTTCATTTAATCCGTTACCTAAAGATACAACGTCGCCTAAAAATTGTATTTTCATAATTTACCTCACAATTACATTTTATTCATAAACTATCGTTGTCTCAAATTCAGCTATACCTTTTAAAATCCGTTTTAGCTCTCAACGCCGTTCTAAAAACGGAGTAATAACAAAGGAATAGTCCATTTTACCGGAAATCTGATATTTTTCATGTAAAGCCGGTCCGCAACTGTTCGAGCCACAACCGGCAACACCATAATCAATACGGATATGTGTTTCCTCATCGAACACAATTTCATTTGTGTGGTTTGCTTTTTCTAAATTTTCTGTGCTGATGTGACTTGCGTTAAACTCAAAACCGGTACCTGTAATTAAAAGACCCCGTCCCTGATTATCATAAACTTGTGCCATTATCACATCAATATGATTGCCGTGCTCCTGGGGACGGATATAAGGCACATACTGTTCCGTTACTGTGCTGTTATATAAATTCACCTTTGCAAAATGGTGCATATCGCAGTAATTTTCTTCCGGACCCATACCGTAATAGGTTAAATATTCATTACCGGACGGCATGGAAAGGCTCATACCGAATCGCGGTAGCCACAGCACATCTTCTCTCAGATTCGCCTGCACATCCACCTTTACTGCGCCATCGGCTGAAAATGTATACGTCACAGTGACAAAAATCAGCGGAGAACGTCCTTTAGGCGTCAAGGTGTGTTCCACATTAATGATCACTTCATTGTCAGTAGCTGATACAAGACTGCATTTTTTCACTTTGTCAGCCATTAAGTGATAACAATCTTCAATCCATTTAGGTCTCATTCTGCGCTCGTTATCTATATACGCTTTATCAATCCCCAATGCCAGCGGCGCAGATAAGAACTCAACTCCGTTTTGCCGCATCGAAGCAAGCTGACCGTGGAGTTTGTCAAAACAGTAAGTAAAATAATTATTCGTAATATAAATATTTTTCTTGTCCTCAGTTACTGTTAAAGCCTCGCTTCGTTTCTTCAGTCCATAGCCATGACCGTCACAAAGCTTAAACTGACGTGCAGCCACAGCGTATCCGCTTTGTGCCCAAAGGGAGCCTTTCTTTGTTAAAAAGGAAATGTTTAAATGGCAACCCAAGCGACATTCTGTCGGCGCTTTCAATTCAAGAATTACTTCCTTGCTTTCGTGTGGTGCTACAGAGGGCATAGAGATCAGTTCTTCCGCAACAATCTCCCCATCCTTCTCCAACTGCCACAAAAGATGGAACTGATTTAAATCCGTAAAATCATATTTATTATAAACAGTGAGTATATTGCCGTTTAATGTTGCATCTATCTGCTGATATACAGCCTTTGTCTCTAGCAGTCCTGTGCTGATACGACGGTCAGGATACACCAAACCGTCAGCACAGAAATTACTGTCGTGATGTTCTTCGCCGCCATCGCCGCCATAAGCTAAATACGGGATGCCGTTTTCGTCATACTTATAATAACCGTGATCAGTCCACTCCCAGATACAGCCACCGATAAAGCGTGGATGACTTTCAAACAGTCCCCAATAATCAGCTAAATCACCGGGGCCGTTGCCCATAGCGTGAGCATATTCACAAAGAAAAATCGGTCTGTTTTCATCTTTTTCCAGCCAGGTCTTTAAGGTTGGAATGTCTACATACATACAGCTGACAATATCATATACCTCCGGTATGGGGTCGAGCTGCAGTGAGCGTTCATAATGCATCAGTCTTGTATTGTCACGGTTTTTACCCCACAAGGCCATGGTATCATGATGTTTACCATAATTGGATTCATTGCCAAGTGACCACATAATCACAGAAGGATGATTCTTATCGCGCTCAAGCATTCTTGTCAGACGTTCCAGACAGGCAGCTTCCCACTCATCCTTTTGTATCGGCCACTCTTCGCTAAAGCTGACATATTCCCAGTTTTCGTGTTTATGCACAAAGCCGTGACACTCTAAATCTGCCTCATCAACGACATACAAGCCGTACTCATCGCAAAGATTATAAAACTCAGACGTATTGGGATAATGGGAAGTACGGACACAATTGATGTTGTGCTGCTTCATTAACTCTAAATCTTTTCTCATATGGTCAACGGGTGTTGCATAACCCAATTCGCAATGAGAATCGTGACGGTTAACGCCCCTGAGCATCACACTGACACCATTAACGCGCAAAGCCCCGTTTTCAGCCACTTTCACTTCACGGAAACCAACAGGAATGACGATGGTTTCATCTTTTGAAATAATTGATAAACGATAGAGATTCGGTGTTTCAGCCGTCCAGTTCTTTGTCTCTTCAACATCAAAGCTAATCAAACCGTTTTCCGGTTTTTTTTCAGCAATCAACGTATTATCCGGTGCATATAAACGGCAAATCAGCGCAGGATTTCCTACACAGTCAAACTCTGCTGAAACAGTTCCCTTATCATAATTTGAATCAGAAAAAACGGTTTTTACAAACACATCCCACAGATGTTCCTGCGGACGTGCAAGTAAATACACATCTCGGAAAATACCGTTATGACGGAAAAAGTCCTGGTCCTCCAAATAGCTACCGTCACACCACTTTAAAACCTTAACCGTAATGCGGTTTTTACCTTCCTTTACCCAAGGATTGATGCAAAACTCTGCCGGCATATGAGAACCCTGGCTATAGCCCACCTCATCACCGTTGATGTACAAGGTAAAGCAGGAAGAAACGCCTTCAAAAGTCAGATACAGTTTATCTTCAATTTCAGCTTTTGAAAGTTCAATATCACAGGCATATACACCGGTCGGGTTATCAGTCGGAACATAAGGCATATCCACACCGTAAGGATACCAGGAATTGGTATAATAAGGGTTTTCATACCCTGCCATCTGCCAGCAGTTAGGGACGTCTAAGGTATCCCAGTCAGCAAGAGAACAATCAGCTGTAAACAGTTCCTCCGGTACATCATGGCAGCTTTCAAAATAACGAAAAGCCCATTTGCCATTTAACAGCCGATAACGGTCTGAATCACATTTTGCGCCGTAAAGCGCATCTTGTTCCTTCCTGAATGGAATGTAATATGCTCTGGCATTTTCTCTGTTTTTTTGTAAAAATAAAGGATTTTCCCAGTAATTCCGTTCCATTGTTATATTTCCTCCAAAATTAGTCTCGTTCCATAAAGGGTTTTATCGTAAAGCTGTAATTCATTTCACCTTTAATTTGGTACGGCTCACGCAAAACCGGTCCGCAGCTGGCGGAACCGCAACCGGAAACACCATAATCCACACGAAAATAAGTAACTTTTTCCGGCACAAGCTCATTGGTATGAGTTGCTTTTTCCAAAGCTTCACAGCTGAAGTGGCTTGCTGCAAATTCAAATCTATCACCGGCAATTAAAAGACCAACACCTCTGTTATTATATACTTGTGCCATTTTAATGTCAATATGGTTCCCGTGCTCCTGAGGGCGGATATAAGGCACATATTCGTCTGTAACAGTGCTGTTATACAAGCCAACATGAGTATAGTTATGCAAATCACGGTAGTTTTCACCGGGACCTTTGCCGTAATATGTGATATATTCATTTCCCTCCGGCATCACAAAAGTCATACCAAACCTGGGCAGATGGTGAGCACCTTTTCTGTGTACCGCCTCAACATCAAAACGAACAGAACCGTCATTTTTAAAGGTGTAACGAACCATAGCCTGCACAAGCTGCACTCTTGCCGTTGGTGCCAGGGTCTGCTTAACCTCTATGACAATTTCTTCGTCTGTCTGTTTAATCAGCTCACAGGCCTTTGTTTTAACAGAAACCAATTTATAACAAGCTTCGTTCCAGATATTGCGAAGTCTGCGCTCGTTATCAATATAGGCTCTGTCGATGCCTAACACCGGCGCCTTTTCAAACAGCTCGACACCGAAAACCACCATAGAGGATACATTACCGGTTAACTTATCAAAGGTATAGGTAAAATCAAGTCCTGAAATTGTATATGTCACTTCATCTTCAGAAAGTAACAATGCACCCTCGGAAGGCTCAAAGAAAACACCGCAACCTGAGAGAAGTTCAATTTGCACATTGGCCACACTATGCCCTGCTTTGCTCCAGAGATTGGTTTCATTGGTGACAAAATCAAGATTTAAGTGGCAACCTAACTCGCAGACAGAAGGCACAACCAACTCAAAAGGAATGCTCATTTTAGTGTGCGGAAGAACATCAGGTAATGTGATTCTGTCTTCGTCTATAATGATGCCGTCTTTTTCTACACTCCAAACCAAATCAAATTCAGCAAGGGAAGTAAAATCAAACCGATTTTCTAAGGTTAATGTGCCGTTTTCCCACTCGGCACAAATATTTTGATAAACTGCTTTTGTTTCTAAAAGACCGCTACTCGGTTTTCTGTCCGGTGATACCAGACCGTCTACACAGAAGTTTACATAATGTGGTGGTTCACCATTGCCTCCATCACCACCATAGGCAAAGAAAGGTGTTCCCTTTTCATCATACTTGATATAACTGTGGTCACACCACTCCCAGATGCATCCACCAATCAAACGTGGATTTTCATAGAACTGTTTCCAGTAATCGGCTAAATCGCCGGGACCAAGACCCATCGCATGTGCATATTCACAAAGAAGAAGAGGTCGTTTATCATTTTCATCTGCCATATAGTCTGCTATGGTTTTATCATCAAGATACATACGGCTTAAAACGTCAAAATAATCAGGAACTTTAAAATCACCGGCTCCGGCATAGTGCACAAGCCTTGTATTATCACGCTGTTTTGCCCAATGGAACATAGTTTCGCTGTGCTTGCCATAGCCGGATTCATTGCCCAAAGACCACATAATGATGCAAGGATGATTCTTATCACGTTCCACCATTCTTGTCATTCGCTCTAAGCATGCCTCTTTCCAACCGTCAGCCTCTACCGGCCAACGGGAATCGAAGTAATCATAGCCCCATTCTTCGTCCATTTCAGTAAAGCCATGGCACTCTAAATCTGCTTCGTCGATGATATATAAGCCATATTCATCACATAAATTTAAAAACTCAGAGGTGTTGGGATAGTGCGAGGTTCTGATGCAGTTAATATTATGCTGTTTCATCAATTCAAGGTCTTTGCGCATATGGTCTGCTGGCGTGGTATAGCCAAGTTCATAATGAGAATCGTGGCGGTTAACGCCTTTTAATTTTACACTGACGCCGTTAATGAGCAAAGCACCGTTATCTGCCAGCTTCACTTCGCGGAAACCAACAGGAATCACAACTGTTTCCCGGTCGCTGACAAATGCTAAACGGTATAATTCCGGCGTTTCTGCCGTCCAGTTCATAGTTTCCTCAACAAAAAAGCTTACCTTACCGTCTTCAGGCTTTTTTTCTTCAAGCAAGGCACCACAGGGGGAATATAAACGACAAATCAGGTCGGGGTTTCCTATACAATCAAATTCTGCAGAAACTGTTCCGTTTGTATAACCACTATTTTCAAATGTTGTTGTAACAAACACATCCCACAAATGCTCCTGAGGTCGGGAAAGCAAATAGACATCACGGAAAATACCGTTATGACGGAAAAAGTCCTGATCTTCCAAATATGTACCGTCGCACCATTTTAAAACCTTAACAGTAATGCGGTTTTTACCAGGCTTTACCCATGGATTGATACAAAACTCAGCCGGCATATGAGAACCTTGACTGTAACCAACCTCTTCGCCGTTAATATACAAGGTAAAACAAGAGCAAACACCTTCAAAAACAATATATAGCTTCTGAGACAATTCCTTTTCCGACAGAGTGAATTCGCGCGCATATACACCTGCCGGATTTTCCGTGGGTACATAAGGCATATCCACCGGGAACTGATACCGTTCATTGGTGTAATACGGCTGTTCATAACCGTTCATCTGCCAGCAGTCGGGCACAGTAACCTTGTCCCACTCAGCTAAAGAACAGTCAGCATCAAACAACTGCGACGGAATTTTATGACAGGAAGCAAAATATTGAAATGACCATTTGCCATTTAACAAGCGATACAATTTCGAGTCTTTACGATGACCGAAAATTGCTTTTTCTTCGCAGTGAAACGGTATATAATACGAACGTGCAGGTTCTCTGTTTTTCTGTAAAAACAGTGGATTTTCCCAATAATTCTGTTTCATATTCACGCGTCCTCTCCAAATGAAAATATTTATGATTAATTCTATTGCATTTTAGTTATATTGTTATTATAATATACTTAAACACCTTTTGTAAATATGATAAAATTGTTATTTATATGAATATATTGTCATAAAGGAGCCGACTATGTTTATTGTGCTGACGCCAAATATAAAACGACTGCCACTGTATCTCACCGGTGTCGGGTTACAACTCCCCGAAGGGGACATCTATCGCCCCAAAGGCTTGGAGCATCACCAAATCGCTTTGACCTTGCAAGGCAACGGGAAAATCAGAAAACCTATTGAATACAACCTCACCGGCGGCGACTGTTTTTCGCTCTATAAAAATAAGCCACATTGGTATTCTTCGTTAGACGACATCTCACAAATGCATACACTGTGGCTCTTGTTCGACGGCATTGCTGCCGACCATATGATGCAGTTTTTGACTGACGAATCAGGATGTGGTGTTTTTTCAGCCACTAAGCCTAAAACACTGATTGCTAAAGCACAGGCCATTCTGCAGCAGGCAGAAGCAAAACCGGAGTCTGAACGGCTGTCTGCCATGCTCTATGACTTTTTAATGGAAATGCTCCGTCAAAAAGAGAATGGCGGTAGCCGTCAGGAGCTCATCAAACGATTAACACCTGCCGTCAACTATATGGAACAGAATTTAGCCAAAGCATTAACCTTGGACGAAATTGCCGAATCTGTTTCCTTGTCCAAATTTACCTTTTGCAAGTTGTTTCGCGAGGCACATCAAATCACGCCTTTTAGTTATTTAACCCAGCTCCGTTTACAAAATGCCAAAAGCTTTTTGGCGCAAAATCCGGGCAAAAGTGTGAAAGAGGCTGCTCTTATCTCCGGTTTTCGTGATTTGAGTTATTTTTCAACTGTTTTCCGACGTTTTGAAAATATGACCCCAAAGGAATTTCAATTGCGATACGGTAAAAACTAATGGTATAGCTATTGCATTGTCTGCTGAGTAAGGATATAATAAAGATACTACAACTTCGAGGTGTTTTATGGATTTTCAATTAGTTTCCGAATATAAACCCATGGGCGACCAGATTCATGCCATCGATCAACTGTCTTCCGGCGTGCTCGCCGGTGACAAGGAGCAAATTTTATTGGGTGTTACCGGTTCCGGTAAAACCTTCACCATTGCCAACGTCATCGAAAAGGTTAACCGTCCTACCCTGGTCCTTGCCCACAATAAAATATTAGCTTCTCAGCTTTGTGCTGAATTCAAGGAGTTTTTTCCCAATAACGTCGTTGAGTTCTTTGTGTCTTATTATGATTATTATCAGCCGGAGGCCTATATTCCGGCTACAGATACTTACATTGAAAAGGACTCCTCCGTCAACGATGAAATCGATAAGCTCCGCCATAGTGCTACCAGTGCATTATTTGAACGCAGAGATGTCATCATTGTTTCCAGTGTATCTTGTATTTACGGTTTGGGTGACCCCATTGACTACAATGAGTTAGTTGTATCTCTCCGTCCCGGCATGGTGAAGCCCATGGAGGAAATTCTTCACAAACTGGTGGATATTCAGTTTGAGCGAAATGATATTAATTTCACACGTGGCAAATTTCGCGTCCGTGGTGATGTGTTGGAAATTTTTCCTGCCAGCACTTCTGAACACGCAGTAAGAGTAGAATTTTTCGGTGATGAAATCGACCGTATCAGCGAAATCGATGTGCTCACAGGCGAAATTTTAGGCATTCGCCAGCACGTTGCCATCTACCCTGCCTCTCACTATGTCACAACCCCCGAAAAACGAGACAGAGCCATTTTAGCCATCCAGCAGGAGATGGAAGAACGGGTTCGGTATTTTAAAGAACACGATATGCTGTTAGAGGCTCAACGAATTGAGCAAAGAACAAGCTACGATATGGATATGATGCGTGAAATTGGCTTTTGTCAGGGCATCGAAAACTATTCCCGTCACATCAGCGGTCGTGCTCCCGGGTCTGCGCCATTCACCCTGCTTGACTACTTCCCCGATGACTTTTTATTGGTGGTGGATGAATCCCATGCCACCATTCCCCAGGTTCGAGCCATGTATCACGGAGACCGTTCACGAAAGGAATCCCTTGTTAATTTCGGATTCCGACTGCCCTCTGCTTTTGATAACAGACCGTTAAACTTCGATGAGTTTAACAGCCGGTTAAATCAGGTGATTTATGTCAGTGCCACCCCGGCAGACTACGAACGTGAACGTGCAACCTGCATTGCTGAACAGGTCATTCGGCCCACCGGTCTTTTAGACCCCGAAATTGATATTCGCCCCACCAAAGGTCAGATTGACGATTTAATCAGCGAAATTCACAAGCAGGTAGAAAATGGTGACAAAACCTTAATCACGACTCTCACAAAGAAAATGGCAGAAGATTTAACTGATTATCTTCGTGAAATGGATATTAAGGTTAAATATCTCCATTCAGAAGTTAAAACCTTTGAAAGAATGGAAATTGTTCGTGATTTACGTGCCGGTTTATTCGATGTTTTAGTAGGCATCAACCTGCTCCGTGAAGGTCTTGATATTCCTGAGGTTTCTTTAATCGCCATTTTAGATGCAGACAAAGAAGGTTTTCTTCGTTCAGAAACCTCACTCATCCAGACCATCGGTCGTGCCGCCCGTAATGACCGCGGACGAGTCATTTTATATGCTGATTCTATGACGGGCTCTATGGAACGTGCCATCGGCGAAACAAGGCGCAGAAGAGAAAAGCAAATGGCATATAACAAAGAACACGGCATCACCCCCCAAACCATCAAAAAAGGCATTCGCGATGTTCTTTACGCTACCTCAACGGTGCCGGATGACTCAGTTAAAGATATTAAACTTAATAAGTCTATGGATATTCATCTGCAGATAGAAATTCTGACAGAACAAATGAAGCTTGCCGCTTCTGAACTCCGGTTTGAAGATGCTGCTAAGCTTCGTGATAAGATTAAAACTTTGGAAGAAAAAACAAAGTAAATTTTTCAATAAAAAATTAGATGTAAAAATTAATTTTTACATCTCAGACTGTCGAAAAAGGTAGTTCTACCGCAAGTGAAAGGAAAAAATAATAAAAACCCAGCTTATATAAAATAATATTTTTAGTTTTAGAACAGCGCGGTTTCCATCGAGGAAACCGCGCTGTTACTTGCTTTTAACGAACGCAAACTCTACCGTACCATTGTACGCCGACGAATTTGCGTTCGTCAAATATACCTACCTTTTTCAACGTCTAATTCATTACCAAATAGGAAAACATTTACCAAAACAATATAAGGCTGTCATTATGATAGCCGTTGCCAACGGCACAAGGAAACGGAATTTTTTCTTGGATGTTTTATGATTAAACAAAACCATTCCAAACATTGCTCCGAAACCGCCGAACAAAAATGCAAACAGTATCAGTGTTGCCTCACGAATACGTCTTCCTCCCCTTTTGGCACGAATTTTGTCAAACCCATATACAAGCATAACAAACAGATTCCAAGCCAAAAGAGTAATTGCATAATAATTCATAATCATTTCTCCAATCGTAACATCACAGTATGTCCATTTACTTTAAGGTCACAATGGTTACACCGGTATCCCCTTCACCCAATCCGCCGGCACGAAAGCTCGTCACCATAGGATGTTTCTTTAAAAATTCATTAATACCTTTCCGCAAAACACCGGTGCCTTTTCCGTGAATGACAGTAATCATCTGCAAATTAGCAAGAAGAGCCTGATCAATAAACCGGTCAACCACCATCAAGGCTTCGTCTAAGGTCTGACCGCGTAAATCAATTTCTGTTTTCATATTGGATACAGAACGAGTGCGGGAAACTGTAGATGTAGACTTCTTTTGCTCTGTCGGACGTTCATACTGCAAGTCCGTAAGTTTAGCCTTAATTTTCATAATTCCGGCTTCCAATTGCACCGTTCCCGACGCATCCGGTAAGGACAATACTGTTGCTGTCTGGTCTAAAGAAATTATGCGTACCGTATCACCGATTTTTAAATTCTTAGGAACCTTTCCGGTTCGTTTCGGTGTCTGTTGCCCTTTCCCTGAGAGTCGTTCCTGCTTTTCGCGCAAAGCGGCTTTTGCTTCTTCTGCTTGTTTTAATGCTTCTTTTAGGGCAGCATTATCCTGAATGGAACGGAGTTCTTTCATAAACTTCTGAGACTCATCTTTTGCTGATTCCAAAATACGAAGCGCCTCTGTTCGGGCTTCCTGGACAATTTTCACACGTTGACGGTCAAGCTCTGCCCGTTCTTTTTTCAGTTCTGAACGAAGCTGTTTCGCGTCACGACTGGCAGTCTCCGCCTGTCTGCGTT
>SVJT01000059.1 GCA_015068865.1 Oscillospiraceae bacterium
CTTAATATCTTTATGAACAATTCCTTTTTTATGTGCATGATCAAGACCTGCACAAATCTGTGCCGCATAGTCCACAGCTTCGCGCCAGGGGATGGTTCCTTTTGCTTCTACATATTGTTTTAAGGTAACACCCTCAACATATTCCATTACAATGTAGTCCAGATCGTCTTCCTGCACAACATCATAAATAGAAACAACATTAGGATGAGAGAGGCTGCCTGCCGATTGTGCTTCTACCTTAAAGCGACTGATAAAATCTTTGTCTTCTCTATATTCCGGTCGCAGCACTTTGAGCGCCACATAACGATTTAAAATTTGGCATTTGGCTTTATAAACAATAGCCATGCCGCCCTTACCGATGGTCTCTACAATTTCATATCGATTACCGATCAATGTTCCGTTCGTCATATCTCTCATTCCTTTCCGCCCAAGCCAGATTCTTTTGTCAGCACAACTGCTGTAATGTTATCATAGCCACCTGCTTCATTGGCAGCCATTACCAGCTTCTCTGCCACTGCATATAAAGAACTGTTTTTTTCCTGCAGTAACCTTGTCAGAGTCTCATTGGATAACATATTGGAAAGTCCGTCTGTACATAATAACATCATATCCCCGTCACACAGGGTAAACTCATATAAATCTATTTCCACGCCACTATCCGTTCCCAGCGCACGGGTTATTACATTTTTCTGCGGATGGTTTGCCGCTTCTTCTTCTGTAATCTGACCCTTTTGTAACAATTCCTGCACCAAGGAATGATCCACGGTAATTTGATGCAGCAAGCCATTACGCAACAAATAGGCTCTGGAATCGCCTACATTGGCAATGAATGCTCTTTCACCAATCACAAAACACATTGTCACCGTTGTGCCCATGCCCCAACAGCCTTCTTCCGACTGACCTTTCTCATACACAACAGAATTGGCTTTTTTAATAGCCTGCACCAGTAATTCTTTAATGTCAGAAGATGCCATTTCAGCCATAAACCCTTGACTAATCGTGTCACTGATTTGTGCTATTGCCATCGAGCTGGCTACTTCACCTGCCTGATGACCGCCCATTCCGTCTGCCACAATCACATAAGCTGCATCCATCTCACGGCTGTATTCCGACAAACAAAAACTGTCTTCATTAATCGGGCGAGTCTGCCCTACGTCAGTATAGCCTTCGTAATGTAACATGGTTTCACCTCAACTTTTCTTTCCTGTTTGTACCTGATGCCGCAGTTGACCGCAAGCCGCACTGATATCGGCACCCAATTCCCGGCGCATGGTGGCAGGAATATTTTTTTTGGCAAAGCAATCCAGAAAACGACGAACATTTTCCTTGCTGCTTTTCACAAAACCCTCCCGAGCCGGATTAACGGGAATCACATTCACATGATATTGCATTCCTGCAAACAAGTTCATCAGTGCCGCCGCATGAGCCGCGCTGTCATTTTTATCCCGAATCAAAGCATATTCAATGCTGATTCGTCTGCCCGTAGCCTCCTGATACCGTTTTAAAGAAGCCACAAGTTTTGCCAAAGGATATTTTTTATTCACCGGCATCATTTCACCTCGTTCTTCATCAAAAGGCGAATGAACAGATACCGACAAGGTAATGGGTAACTGTTTTTGCCCCAATAATTCAATTTTATCACATAATCCGCAAGTTGACAAGGTAAAATGCCGATAACCGATATTAATTCCGTCTGCATCATTGGCAATTTCCATAAATTTAAGAACATTCTCCATATTATCCAGCGGTTCGCCCATACCCATCAGCACCACATTGCCGATGCGGCAGTTTAAATCCCTTTGCGCCGCCATAATCTGACCAATGATTTCACCGGCAGATAAATCTCTGGTTTTACCGCCTATGGCTGTGGCGCAAAAACGACAGCCCATATTGCAGCCTGCCTGTGTGGAGAGACAAATGGTGTTGCCGTGATGATACACCATTACAACACTTTCAATCACTTCGCCATCAGAAAGCCTGAAGGCATATTTTACCGTGCCGTCAACAGAAACCTGCTTCCGTTCAATTTTGGGCAGTTCCATTGTGCAGACCTCTGCCAGCTTGCTACGAAATGCTTTGGATAAATCCGTCATCTCTTCAAAACTTGTCACGCCGCGGTATAGCCAGGTGAAAATCTGTTTTCCGCGATAGGATTTTTCGCCTATACTCACAGCAAGTTCTGCTATTTCTTGTTTTGTTAAAGAATATAAATCATTCGCCATGATTATGCCGACTCCTTTTTCAGCTTTGCAATGAAAAATCCGTCGCCGCCCTGCATATCGGGATAAAAGGTTGCCATTCCTGTTTGCAACAGTTCAGCGCCCAGACCAACAATATGAGGACTTTTCACCGGTACGATGGAAAACTCCTTATGCTTTTTCAAAAAAGACATAACCAGTTCTTCATTTTCAGCCGGATTCACCGTGCAGGTGCTGTAAACCATTTCACCGCCATCTTTTAATAAACCGGCACAATGGTCTAAAATTGCCAGTTGTGTATCTGTCAGCTCTTTGCTGTCTGTCAAACCCTCTTTATAGCGCAAATCCGGTCTGCGGCGAATCACTCCCATCCCTGAACAGGGAGCATCAATCAAAATTTTATCCGCAGGCTCCGTCACTTCAAATTGCCGTGCATCTGCAACCGTTGTTTTAATCATTGTTATACCCAACCGTTTAGCAGTCTCCATTACAGAATGCAACCGTTTTTCATAAATATCCAAAGCTAAAATTTCGCCTTTATTTTCCATTAATTCTGCCAGATGGGTCGTTTTACCGCCGGGTGCGGCACAAACATCAAACACCCGCTCTCCGGGTTGCGGTGCCAGGGCCAGGGCCGCCAGCTGAGCACTTTGATCCTGCACAGTAAAAAGCCCTTCTTTGTATGCCGAAAGAGACTGTATACCGCCTCCTTCCCATACCAGGCAGGAGTCGGACCACATACCTTCTTTTGTCTCTATATTTTCCTGTGACAACCCCTTCATCAAATCGGATCGGGTTGTTTTCAGTGTATTCACACGAACAAACAAAGGCGGTGTCTGATTATTTTCCTGTAACAATCGAAGGGTTTGTTCTTCACCGAAGCATCCTTTCATAAAACGAACCAGTTCCACAGGATGAGAATAGCGAACAGAGAGTGCCTCGTCACTATTCCCTTTCGGTAGCTGCTCCCCTTCTCTAACTGCCCGTCGCAAAATGGCATTCACAAACCCGCGGGATTGTTTGGCATATCGACCGGCTAAGGCAACAGACTCATTCACTGCTGCACTTGCCGGAATTTTATCCATAAAAAATAGCTGATACAAACCCATTCTCAGCAACGAGAGCACATAAGGAGACAGTTTTTTCAACTTCACGGAAGAAAAACGGCTGATGCTTGAATCTAAACGAAGCTTCCACTGCATCACACCATAGCAAAGTTCTTTGACAAAGGCCGCATCCCGCGCTGATAATCCGGCTTCTTCCACATGATTCTGAAAGCTGATGTTCAAATATGCCTGATGTTTTTCAATATCATATAAAATTTGTAATGCAATCTCTCTGGGTTGTATCATCATAAACCTCATTATCATAGTTTCTATTTAAATAATTGTATCATAGAATCTAAAAAATTTCAATATCAGCCAATCAAAAATAAGGTTTTTCCCTTTTTTTTAAAAAAGGGATTTATTTTTTTAAAATTTTGTAGTATGATATAAATATATAAAAGAGAAAGGATGTTGACAATGATTGTTGATGTTTTAAAAAACAGTGCCCGCTATGTGAGCCTGCATCCCGGCTTTGCCAAGGCTTTTGCTTTCTTGGAAGCAGCTCAGAAGGAGTTCCCGGAAGTCGGTCGCTATGAAATTGACGGGGATACGGTATATGCCATGGTACAGCAGTATGACACCGTTCCTGCTGCCGATACCAAATGGGAGGCTCACAAAAAGTATATTGATATTCAGTTTATTCACGACGGCACAGAGATTATCGCATGGGATACCATCGAAAACCTGCCGGAAGACGTAACCTATAACGAAACGAAAGATTGTTTTGTTTATTACGGCGAGGGCAAAAGCCCTGTGGAACTCAACGCAGGCACCTTTGCCATTTACTTCCCCGAAGATTTACATAAGCCGAAGGAACAGTATAAAGCTGCTTCTCCGGTGACTAAAATTGTCGTGAAGGTTCGCGTATAAGAATGAGAAAAGTGATGTAAAAAAAGTCCAGACCGCAAAAAAGGAGATGTAAAAAAATTTTTACATCTCCTTCCTTTTTATTTCTTTTTTCTATCAAACCGAAGCATTCCAATGATGATGGAGCCCATATTAAAGCACTCCGTCAGCACCCCACCCCAGGATTGATTCACCAGGTTATAAATCAGCCATAACGGCGATGAGGGAAAAGACAACAGTCTCGTTATTTTGGGATTGCTAATGCCAAAGGCTACTGTTGTCAAAATCATAGCCGACATCGGCAATAAAGTTAACGGACCATTCCAAGTATAAACTCCTGCTCCCACACAAACCAGCGAAAAGAATACCAACCACCAGTTGGAAGATGCCCACTTTTTATCTTTAAAGATAAAAACAATGCTTCTGGCAAACCCAATGGAATTTAAAAGAGCACCTGTGTAGGCCGCAAGCATAAAATAATGAACTGTAAAGCATAAATTGGCCAACAGCTGCAACAACACAATTTTTTTATGCTCATTCTGCTGAAAAGACCACACTGCCAGACAAAAAGCGATAATACCAATAACCTGTGCCATAAAAAACCTTCCTTTTCGATAAATTAAATTCTGTTATATTCTCATAAATCCACTCTGTTTCTGATTTTTCCATCAAAAAACGCTTTCATATTCAAAAGCATTTCCCCAAAGCACCGTTCTCTTGCCTCAATGGTGCCCCAGGCCATATGGGGCGTTAAACAAACATTATCAAGATGCTTCACAGCAAAGTACGGGCTTTCCTCGCCAAAGGGTTCCACCGAATATACATCCGTCCCGATGCCGGCCAGTTTGCCGTTTTTCACTGCTTCACAAAGGGCTTCTTCATCCACCACGGCGCCTCTTGCCGTATTAACCAAAATAGCGGTATCTTTCATCTTGGCAATCCGTTCCCGGCTGATAAGACCTCTGGTTTCTGCCGACAGCGGAATGTGCACTGTTACCACATCACTTTCTGTCAGTAACGAATCCAAATCTCTACACTCCACTCCCTCTACAGGGGTTCGTTTAAAGGCCAGCACACGACAGCCTAACGCCTTCGCAATTTCGCCTACCTTCGCACCAATAGAGCCATAGCCCACGATGCCCCAGGTTTTACCGTAAAGTTCGTGATAAACAGGCTTTAAAATATTGGCGCTGCCACCTTTTGAATAGGTACCGTCAGCAGTATAACGGGTATATTCCGCAAAGCGGTTCACCAAATTCAGCACCATACCAACTGTTACCTGCGCCACACTATAAACAGAATATCCCGGCACATTGCAAACACCGATACCGTGCTGACGGCAATATTCCACATCAATGTTATCATAGCCCGTGGCCGCTTCGCAAATCAGCTTTAGATTTTTAGCGTCCTTCAGATTCTCTGCTCCTAATTTAGCTTTATTCACAAAAATTACATCGGCATCCTGAATCCGCTTCCCGATTTCTTCCGGAGCGGTAGCATCATAAACCGTTACAGAACCATAGTTTTCTGCCTGAGAAAGGTCTAAATCCTCCCCCAAGGTCAATCGATCCAACACTACGATATTCATCTTATTCCTCCATTATTTAGGCAAAATTTCCTGACTGTCCAGCACCAACGTAAAGGGTCCGTCATTCACAAGGGAAACCTTCATATCCGCCCCAAATTCGCCACATTGAGTTTTTGCAAAGAGAGGCTCACATTGTTTCACCACATAGTCATAGAGCTCTTCTGCCATAGCCGGACTGCCGGCATTGGTAAAGCTTGGTCTGTTGCCTTTTCTGCAATCGGCATACAAGGTAAACTGGGAAACCACCAAAACCTCACCTGAAACCTGGTCAATGCTCAGATTCACCTTGCCGTTTTCATCTTCAAAAATTCTGAGCCGTGAAATTTTTTCAATCATTTTATCAGCAATTTCCTTAGTATCCTCATTGGATACACCCAAAAGAAGCAGGTAGCCTTTGCCGATAGCCCCTTTAATCACGCCGTCTACCTCTACCTTTGCTTCCAAAACTCTTTGCAATACAATTTTCAATATATTCACCTCTGCCTGTCTTGTACTTTCATTATTGTATCGCATTTCAATGCACTTTGTCAATAAAAGATTCCCTCTATAGCACTCTGTTTCTATTGACAAAATGTATGTTCTACTGTATAGTTAAAGTAATCATATTGTTGAAATATATCAAAAGGAGGCATATTATGACTTGTAGATCTTGTCAACGAGAAATTCCTTCTTCCGCAAAGTTTTGTCCTCATTGCGGTCGAATTACAGACGAACCCCGTCCCACCGTTACAACGGTTCAGCCAAAAACAGAACCCCAACCGGTGCAGGCACCACAGCAAGTACCTGAGCAGCCTCCGCAACAAATTCCGACACCGGTGCCCCAACAAACACCGGCACCACAAACCTTTCAACCAACAGAACTCTCTGGAGACGAAGAACCAAAGCCAAAAACTTCAAAAGGACTTTTAATTTTCCTGATTTTCATACTGATTGTTTTAATTTTAGTTCTTGCCGGAGGTATTTCTTATTTCCTTGCCAGTTCCTGGATGAAAACTGCATCCCAACCGGCAGCTGCTCCTACATCGACGCCAACAGTTACTGCTGCTCCCACAGCTTCTCCGTCCCCTGCCTTTCTCCGCCAGACGACATATGACGGAAGCTATACCTATAAGGATATGGACAGTATTCATGCATCAACCCCTGCCAGCGATGAAGAGTGTCTTGAAATGGAAAAACTCATTCACACCTTTAACTCTCTTTGGCTGGAGTATATTAACAACTCAAACGAATCAATTTTTTCCTACTTACGTCAAGGCACCAATGCCTATCAGTATGCCACTGCATACAGTGAAAAAATTGTCACTCAGGAATATGAGCTGATGGACGTAAAGGATGCCCGTGTATATGGTAATACCTATTATGTTTGGGTACATGAAATTATTAAAGAATACCATAGTAACGAAATCAAGCGTTTAGAATACCACTGGGTTTATAAAATTGGAAGGGATGCTTCAGGATATTATGTTGAAAACTACACCGCAGACCCGTTCTACAAATAAAAGACTGTTTCCCTTTCTTCTCCTTTTGGTCATTTTGTCCGGCATCTTGTTTGCCTACTGTACAAAGTCATCGTCCGGTACAGACAAAACAGCTGTTCAAACTGAGACTTCAACGCCGTCGCCAACAGCAACACCCAGCCCTGAGCCTGTGGAGATATTTACCAAAAGCAACATCCCGGATGATATCCGCCAAGCCATGTACGGTGTAACCATCAGCGACCGGTCTCCGGTTTCCTTTGACCAATTAGCCTATCTGACTGTAACCTATTACGGTTATGATGATTTATCCCACCAAGGCCATATGGTTGTGGATGCTGCTTTAGCTGATGAAGTCCTTATTATTTTTAAAGAATTGTATGAAGCTAAGTTCCCCATTGAAAAAATGAAGCTTCCATATGAATATGACGGCATTGATGAACTTTCTATGCAAGATAACAACACCAGTGCTTTTAATGACCGCCCCATTGAAGGCAGCGGCGGTTTAAGCTATCATCAACTGGGGCGTGCAGTGGATATCAACCCCCTTGTTAACCCTTATATCCGATTTTCTGACGGTGTTTTTTTGCCCACAACTGCACAGCAATATGTAAACCGTGAGCAAGATGTAAAAGGAATGATTAAAGCCGACAGTATTTGTGTGCAGATTTTCAAAAAATACGGTTGGACATGGGGTGGCGACTGGAACAGTCTGAAGGACTATCAGCACTTCGAAAAAAAGTAATTCGGGCTGTAGAAAAAGGTACAGAAAAAATATTAAAGGCTACAGCATTTTTTGCTGTAGCCTCATTCTTTTTTACACTAAAAACCCTATCTTCGTCGTTTTTTTCTTTTCATTCAATTTATTAAATTCACTGTCGGAAATTGCCAGATTAAAGTCACTTTCCGTAAAGATAAGTTCAGAGGAATTTTGCCCATCCATCTGCATTCTGAGTGCCGCCTTCGACATAACACGTTCTACCAGGTTCCTGACAAAACGGGCATTGCTGAAGTTTTCGTTCTGCATTAATTCTGACGAAAGACCGTCAAAGAATTCCTCTACCACCCGATTAAATTCTTCCGCACAGGCAAATTCTTTGGGCAACATTTTATAGAAGATTTGCTTCAATTCCTCCTGATTATAGTTAGAAAAAGATATTCTGTAAGGAATTCTATCCCGCAGTCCGGGATTTAAATCAAACAGGCGTTCCAATTCTTTATCATAGCCGGCAAAAATAACCACCAAGTCGTCACGCTTATTCTCCATTTCCGCAATCAGCGTGCCAATGGCTTCTTTTCCGTAATCGTTCTCCGAACCGCCATCTAAGGTATACGCTTCGTCAATGAACAGAACGCTTCCGTAGGCCAATTTGCATACTTCCGCTGTTTTCGGTGCCGTATGACCAACATAGGAACCCACCAAGTCCTTTCGGGACACTTCATAAAAACCGCCGACGGAAAGAATTTTTTCTTCCCGCAGAATTTCTCCCAAAATCCTTGCCACCATCGTTTTGCCCGTTCCCGGTGCTCCGGAGAACATCATATGCATTGCATTCTTCGTATGCATATCCATTTTCCGTTGCATTTCCACCGTGGCTACAATTTCTTTTATGCGTTTTTTAACATTTTCAAGAGAAATCAATGAATCCAGCTTTTGCATTCCCGTCATGGTATCTTCATCGGAATGTTCTTCATTTCTAAGCAGAACAGACACATCTTCTGCCAGAACAAATTTCATTGTTTCATCCTGAGCATCTGATATGCACTTTAGCTTGTGATACAAAATTTCATCGCAAATCTTATTGACCGTATCAATCCCGTAAAATCTGCCGTCAGACCGTTCTTCCGCGACTTTTTTCAGCAACAAGGAATAAGCTTCACCGGAAATGGTCATATCAAACTTCTTGAAGTACCGTTCAAAGAAATGTATATAATCTTCATTAGACATAGGTTTAACAGATATGACCCGATTAGGAATAATATCCTCTATTCTGTCGTGCATTTCCGAAATGGCAACCTTCTCAAGGTAAGGAAGAGCAAATATAAAGACCGCTTTTTTGCTCTGGTCCCGAAGCGCCGTTAACAGTTCAATATAAGAAGCCATATATTTATTATTCTGCAGCTTGTCAATCCAAAGAGCAAACACATAGAGCTTCTGATTCTCATCAATGTAAGAAAGGTCATTGACAATTTTATTAATATTATAATTTTTCGACTCTTTATCCGGTTCAATGACAAACTCACGAACAACCGCTTCTTTTTTGCCCAATACACGGCTTAAAATTTTACCGATGGTCTCAAAAACAGTGGTGCAACCGTTGCCGGCATTCACAGACACAAGATAAGACATACTCATCAGCGATTGTTGTAGCAACCTAGGACTAATGTTCTTATCCATCAATCCTTTCATTTCCTTTGCCCAGGATTTCAGTTCTTCTACGGCGATCAAATTGCCAACGGTCTCAAAAACATCTTCTTCGGGGTCCTCTGTTTGAGGGGCTTCTTCTTCCGCCGGTTTTTCTTCGTCTTTTGAAGGAGCGACTTCCGTTTCTACGATAGAAACATCTGCACCGCATACAGAATGTAAATACTGTTTATCACTTTCGTTGATAGAACCGTTCGCCAAAAGATCCTTCACGCTGATTTCCTGAAGGTTCATATCAATTTTTCCGGTAGCAATATTTTCAGAGATGGCAGAATTAATCTCTACCATCTCTGAAAAAGTCACTTCACGGGAACTGCAAATTGCAATACTCAATACGTTAAAGCTCTTATCCAGCTTAATCAACCGTTCAAAATGAATACGGGATTGAAGCTCGCTGAACAGAGCTTCCGGCAGTTCCTTACCGTTATCGCTTTTAAATCTTAAAACATTACGCGGATCAAGAGTATAATCAATTTTATAGGTAATCATATGCCTCTGTTTCTCCGTAGATTATATTATGACCAAAGAACCTTCATCAGTCTGGGGTAAACTTTATCGATAATATCAACGTAACGAACTAACAGCTCGTGGCATTCTGCACCAACGGAATCAGCATTAATAATTGCATCACCGGAAACTGTTACTTCATTATCGCTGTCTACATAAAATTTAACCCAACGATATTCACAGTTTAATTCGTTCAAAGCAACATACATATCCATCAGCTTATTGGAAGGAATTTTAGCAATGGAAAAGCTCTTCACATTAACAGATTTCCCATCCTTATCAAAGAAGAAAATAACGCTGACTTTATCTGCATTATCTCCTTTGTATGTAACCTTTACTGCTTCATTTCTTTTCTCCGTCGGTTCATAATAATCATAACGGATACTCTTATTCTCTAAAAAACTTTTAAAACGATCAGCTGCTAAAGCCATAACCAAGTCCTCCTAAAAACTTAATTTTAATATAAAATCATTATAACATTTTTCTACAGAAAGTGCAATATAATGACGAAAAAATAATAAAATTTTAACATTTGGTTATAACCCTCTCAGGATTTAGCCCCTCTTAATGAATTTACCAAACAAAAAAACACCCTTATCGGGTGCTTTTTGTTTGGAAGAGCCGAATGGTTTGGATGACATCAAAATTAATTGTATTTTCTAAACCTGATAATTGTCTTAAACATGTCGCCATCTATGATAACATCAAATTTGCCATTACAAATCTCGGTATAGCTCT
>SVJT01000060.1 GCA_015068865.1 Oscillospiraceae bacterium
TGAAAACGGCAATGCAGCCGGCGCTGTTTTAATGAACATGGAAACCAATGAACTGATGGTTGCTAAGGCAAAAACTGTTATCATTGCAACCGGTGGTGCCGGTCGTATGCACTATCAGGGATTCCCAACCTCTAACCACTATGGTGCAACAGCAGACGGTCTGGTGCTGGGTTACCGTGCCGGTGCGAAGCTGTTATATGCTGAAACCTTACAGTATCATCCCACAGGTGTTGCTTACCCTGAACAGATCTTCGGTGCTTTGGTAACTGAAAAAGTTCGCTCTTTGGGTGCGAAGCTTGTTAACGTAAACGGTGATGTATTTATGCATCCCTTGGAAACCCGTGACGTATCAGCAGCTTCTATCATCCGCGAATGCAGCGACCGTGGTAACGGTGTGGATACCGGTAGTGGTCTTGGCGTTTGGCTGGATACCCCGATGATTGAAAAAATCGGTGGAGAAGGCACCATTGAAAAAAGAATTCCGGCTATGATGCGTATGTTTGGTCAGTATGGAATCGACATCCGCAAAGAGCCTATTTTAGTGTATCCTACCTTGCATTACCAGAACGGTGGCTTGGATATTAATGTTGACGGTTCTACCACCAACGTTGAAAACCTCTACGTTGCCGGCGAAGCTGTTGGCGGTATTCACGGCAGAAACAGACTCATGGGTAACTCTCTGCTCGATATTATTGTATTTGGCAGAAATGCCGGTCAGAATGCTGCTGCGAAAGCAAAAGACGTAACGGTTGGCAAACTTTCGTTAGACCATATTGCAGCATTTGATAAAGAACGTGAAGCAGCAGGTGTTGAAACAGAAATGGTTTCACCGAAACTGTTACCGAACTACACAAAGCAAAAGAGCATATAAAAGGAGAATATACATGACATTATTAAACGGATTCATATCAATTACAAATAATTATACACTGTTATTTTTAGTTTTTGGTATTCTTCTTCTTGGTTATGCTTTAGGTCGCATCACGATAAAAGGCGTATCTTTAGGCGATGCCGGTGTATTTATTATTGCTTTACTTTTCGGTGCATTGTTCTTTTATGTGGATAAAGACGGTGGGCTGTTGTTTGCAGGTTCATCCAAGCCATACGACTTTAATTCAAGTCTGTCTTTGATTGAAGGACTTGGTCTTCTATTTTTCGTAACATCAGTTGGTTATATTGCCGGCCCTAAGTTTTTCGGTAATTTTAAAAAGAACTTTAAGTCTTATGTACTTTTAGGTGTTATCATTATTATTGCCGGCGGTCTTTCGGCTGTTGGTTGCATCTATGCAGGAGAAATATTTGGTTACGGTGGTTCAATCGAAAATCAGGATGGTTTTGTGGCAATGATTGTTGGATTGCTTTCCGGCTCTCTTACATCAACACCTGCTTTTTCAGCAGCTAAAGCAACTGTTGCCGAAGAGTATATGGGCTTAGTGTCTGTTGGTCATGGCATTGCTTATATATTCGGCGTTGTGGGTGTTGTTCTTTTTGTTCAGCTCATCCCAAAATTATCAAAAGCAAATATGGAAGAAGAACGAGCTAAATTGGTTATTCAATCAAATGAGGACGAAAAGAAAACCGTGTCCAAATTATTTCACATTGATCATCTGGGCATTGCAGGATTTGCGTTAGCTACAATTCTCGGTGTTTTGATTGGTCAGGTTAAGATTCCTCTCTCTTCAAGTGGTCTTAGCGGAACGTGTTTTTCTCTTACTTCAACAGGTGGCTGCCTGCTTATGAGTTTAATTCTAGGTCATTTTGGCAGAATCGGCTGTGTTAACATTATGCCGGATCAGAAAACACTTAAACTCTTTAGAGAATTAGGTCTCGTTCTTTTCCTGGTTGGTGCCGGAGTTCCGGGTGGTGCAGAATTTGTTGCAAACTTCGACCCGATGTATTTTGTGTACGGCATTGTTATGACCATCGTTCCTATGATTATTGGTTATCTGTTTGCAAGATATGTACTTAAATTGAGCTTGTTAAATAACTTAGGCTCCATTACCGGCGGTATGACCAGCACACCGGCTTTGGGTACGCTGATTAACGTAGCCGGTACTGAAGATGTTGCAGCAGCTTATGCTGCCACTTATCCAATTGCGCTGATATCCGTTGTCTTAGTATCACAGTTTTTAATTATTCTGTTTTAATAAACAAGGAGATGTAAAAATTATTTTTTACGTCTCCTTTTTCCGTAATTACGTAATATATAATCGAACAAAATATTTAAATTGACTATTTCCGGGTAATATGATAAAATTTTCTTAATATAATATGTGTTTTCGGTTTAAAATAAAGATAAATGAAGGAGCGTATACAATGAAGAAAACAGTTCAGGACATTCTGGCAATGATCAAGGAACACGACATTAAAATGGTTGACTTTAAAATGGTTGACATTAATGGTCAATACCGTCATGTAACGATTCCTGCCAAGAATTTTTCAGAAAAAACAATGAAGAACGGCATTGGCTTTGATGCATCAAATTACGGTTATGCTGTAGTCGAAAAAAGTGATATGGTTTTCATTCCTGACCCGGATACTGCCGTAATTGATCCGTTTTGCGAAATAGCAACCCTGTCTATGACCGGTAATGCAATGATTATTGATAACCCTGAAAACAGACCATTAGCACAATATCCAAGAAACATTGTACTGGCTGCTGAACAGTATTTAAAAGACAGCGGTATTGCTGATACAATGCTCATTTTGCCTGAATTTGAATTCTACCTCTTTGACCGGGTAGGCTGGGAGGTTAGCCCTCAGGCTGTCGGTATGTCTGTTGATGCCATTCAGGCACACTGGAACAGTGGCGTAGAGGGCAGTGGTAATGTAGTCGCGAAACAAAAGAATTATCACATTGCCAAACCTTTTGATGTTTCTTATGAAGCACGCAGTGAAATGTGTATGCTCATTGACGAGGCAGGCATTGCGCTCAACTATCACCATCCCGAAGTTGGTGCCGGCGGTCAGTTCGAAATTGAACCAGAACTGGGACAAATGTCTAAGATGGCCGATGCAACCATGATGATTAAATATATTATTCATAACACTGCTAAAAAATACGGTTTATCTGCAACCTTTATGCCGAAGCCGATTATGGGTGAAGCCGGCAACGGTATGCACGTTCATATGCTGCTGTTAAAAGACGGTCAACCTGTTTTCTCAGATGATAACGGCTATTCTAATTTAAGTAAAGAAGCTCATTATTTTATGGGCGGTCTGTTAAAGCATATTGCATCCTTGTGTGCATTAACAAACCCCAGCACCAACTCCTTTAAACGTTTGGTGCCCGGCTTTGAAGCACCTGTTACCGTTGGTTATGCAACCTCAAACCGTAGCGCTGTTATTCGCATTCCGGCTTATGCAAAGGCCCCGGAACTTCGCAGATTTGAGCTGAGAAACCCCGATGCGACCTGTAACCCTTATTTCTGCTATGCAGCTATTTTAATGGCAGGTATTGACGGTATTAAGAATAAGATTGACCCCCATGAAAACGGATGGGGCCCTTATGATATGAATCTCTTTCACTTAAGCGATGAAGAAAAAGCAAAACTGAAGCACCTGCCCACATCCTTAGATCAGGCCCTGGATGCTTTAGAAGCCGATCATGACTATCTGACCGCCGGCGGTGTGTTCCCGGAAGAGTTGCTGAAGAACTTCATTGCAACGAAACGTGATGAATGCAGACAACTGGCAGCCATTCCTCATCCTGCAGAATTTGATCGGTATTATAACCTTTAATAGACGAGGCTGTAGCAAAATCGTTTTGCTACAGCCTCTTTTCAGTTTTCTGAATTTGTTTCAATAAATTTCTGGCAAGCGTTGGATAAGTAGTGCGCGTTTTTTTTGTAGAAATAAATATTACGCTCAATTTCTTTATCATTTAGTCGATAATAAAATAGTGAGGTACCTGTTTCCATATTGCGAATCAGGATATCGCTGACAAAAGAGATCCCCATACCTGTGGAGGATACATTATATGCCGTAACTTGTTGATCAAGATAAAAGGTAACCTGGGGAGAGATGTGATATTTTTTAAATAACTGTGCGGCACGTTTGCCGGTGTCATTTTCGGGGTGCAGGAGAATAAACGGATAATTACTGAACTTTTTGAGGGAGACAGAGCGAGAAGCATCATAATGTACGCCGCTTTTAATATCACAGGAAGTCAGTCTGTAATTCTTTAATGAGTCATTGACAGCAAAAGACTTCGGAACAGCCAGCAACAGTGTTTCAGAGGTGCAAACAGTTGTATCAAACGCATCATCATCAATGTAGGCATTGTCAATAATTAAATCCAGCGTACCAAGATTGAGCTTTTCCAGCAGTGTTTTGGTATTATCTTCAAAAATTTCAAATTTGATATTGGGATATTTTTTATTAAAATCGGAAATCATACCCGGAAGCATAAACGATGAAAACAAACTGCTGCCGCCGATTCTTACAGAACCTGTTAAAAAATTTGCATAGTCACTTATATATCTGGCAAAATCCTGTTCTTTTTCCTCGACGAATAATGCGTATTTAACATATTCTTCTCCAACTTCTGTCAAGGAAACCGGAGTTGTTGAGCGGTCAAAGATCGGTACGCCAATTTTCTCTTCGATTCGCTTAATAGAAGCACTCAAAGAGGGTTGTGATATGTATAGCTTCTTTGCTGCGTTAGAAAAACTACCTTCACGGTAAACGGTTAACACATAATTCTTATTTGTAAACACAGAATCACATCCTATAACTTTAAAGTTATGAAAAATATACTTTAATATGTATTTGATTATATCATAGTTCTGTTGTATAATCAATAGCGAAATATAAAAAATATGAGGGATGAAGATTATGAACTACAGAGAAGAATTCGATTCGTTGGGCAGAAAAGAAGTACCGGAGAAGGCATATTATGGAGTTCAGTCATTAAGAGCATATGAGAACTTTCAGATTACGGGAAAAAAAGTGCATTTAGAAATGGTTCGCAGCATCGCTGAAATTAAAATGGCAGCAGCGATAGCCAACAGAAAAGCCGGTGTGTTAACTCAAGACGTTTCTGATGCCATTGTACAGGCGTGCAAAGATATATTAAACGGTCGGTTCATTGAAGAGTTTATTGTTGATTCTGTTCAGGGTGGCGCAGGAACATCTTTTAATATGAACGCAAATGAGGTCATTGCAAATCGTGCCATTGAATATTTAGGAGGAAAGAAAGGCGATTATTCCGTTGTTCATCCCAATGACCATGTGAACTGTGGTCAGTCAACAAATGATGTCTATCCCAGCGCCGGAAAAATTGCTATCATTCGCCTGCTGCAAAAAGCAATCACAGAATTGAATCGCTTACATAAAGCATTACAGACCAAAGCAGAAGAGTATGCAGATGTTATTAAAATGGGTCGAACAGAAATGCAGGATGCGGTTCCCATCAGTTTCGGGCAGGTGTTTAATGCGTTTGCTTCTGCCATTCTTCGCGACAGAAAACGTTTTACGCTTGCAATGGAAGAACTTTCGGTTTTGAATATGGGCGGCACTGCCATCGGTACCGGTATTAATGCGGATGAAAAATACATTCAAACTGTAGTGCCAACACTTGCTGAGATAACAACATTGCCTCTGGTTCAAGCGGAAGATTTAATTGATGCCACGCAGAATCTTGATTCCTTTGTTTTTGTATCCGGCATTATTAAATCCTGTGCAACAACATTATCTAAAATGTCCAATGATTTGCGCTTGATGTCATCAGGTCCCCGTGCCGGATTTGAGGAAATTAACCTTTCACCAAAACAAAACGGTTCATCTATTATGCCGGGTAAAGTCAATCCTGTTATTCCTGAAGTTATGAGCCAAATTTCCTTTAGAGTTATCGGTAACGACACAACTGTTACGCATGCTGCAGAAGCCGGGCAGCTGGAATTAAATGCCTTTGAACCCATTATTTTTCACTGCTTGCTGGAATCTCTTGATATGCTGACAAATGGCATTCGTGTCTTTACAAGTGACTGTATAAAAGAACTGACAGTCAATCGGATACAATGCCGGGAGTATATGGAAAACAGTATTGGAATTGTGACGGCACTGTGTCCGTATATCGGGTATGCAAAGGCATCGTCTTTCGCTAAAAAAGCACTTAAAGAAAATAAAAGTATTCGTGAAATTATTCTGGAAGCAAGTATAATGGACAAAGATACGCTTGACAAGGTATTAAATCCCTTATCGATGATATAATTACATACACTCTTCTAAAACCGGAATGAAATTCATATAGTAAACCATAAGTATAATTCCGGGAGGCGAGAGTAGTTTTGAAGGACTACATTTCAGAACGTGTTATTTTACTTGCCGAATATATCATTGAAAACAAAGCAACCGTCAGAAAGACTGCTAAAGAATTTAATATATCCAAATCAACTGTACATAAAGATGTAACAGAACGGCTTATCTCTGTCAATAAAGAGCTGGCAAAAAAAGCCAAAGTGGTTTTGGATGAAAACAAGGCAGACCGCCATATTCGCGGCGGACTGGCAACGAAACAAAAGTATGAAAACAAGAAAGCAAAAGGCGCATAAATGTATGCGTCTTTTCTTATGTTAATTTTCTGTGACAATGAAAAAAATGATTGAAATCTAAACAAAAAAGCGGTATAATAAAATAAAGTATAATGATATACAAAGGAGGATTTTATCATGCTGAAAAAATCTTTATCCCTTATGCTGTGCATTCTGATGTTAACATCTGTTTTCACAGTCAGCGCAGCCCGTTTTAATGATGTAACTGAAAGTTACGATTGGGCAAAGGAATCCATTGAATCTTTAGCCGAACATTCAATTATTAACGGCTATCCCGACGGTACTTTCCAGCCCGGCAAGAAAATCACCAAAGAAGAAGCTATCGCGCTTTTTGCGAGAATGCTTGGTGCCAGTGAAGAAGTAAATGCTACTGTTATTTCTTTGGCAAATGTACTCTATGAAGATTCTCTTAAAAACTTTGATACCTTCGCTAAAGATGCAGCAGCTTATTTAATGTATAAAAGAGTGTTAAGTGATTCTGACCTGGCTACCTATTTATCATCTTCTAACAAAGGAGAGCCGCTGAAGAGATATGAAGCTGCGACATTGATTTCCAAATGTTTAGGCGGCGATGTGTGGCTGAAATCAAACCCGGATGTAACTTTATCCTTTGCTGATGCAGATGAAGTACCTGCAGCTGCTAAGGGCTATGTTTATTTCGCATCTGAAGCCGGTGTTATGCAGGGCATGGAAAACAATAAGTTTATGCCTATGGGTAATGTAACTCGTGCTCAGGTTGCTACGATGATTTACAGAATTTTATCCCAGATGAATTATACATATTCTGCAGGCATTATTACGAATATTGATTCGATTAATAATACAGTTACACTGCGCGACGCAGAAGGTGAAACAGAATCTTATGCCATCAACAAAAATATTGCTGTTATGTTAGATGGTGAGCAGGCTCAATTAACCTTGCTGTCTGTTGGTCAGGAAGCAGTTTTAACGTTCTCAAATGGTGCTTTATATTCTTTAGAAGTTGTTGTTCAGGAAGTTGATGAAGTATTTGAAGCAATTTATAAAGGCAAGAGTACTGACACAAAGGGAACCGTTATTAAGTTTATCCCGATGGATTCCAGTGAAACCTTAACATATACACTGGCTGATGATTATGTTATTTCTTATAACGGTGCCAGCGGCTCGTTGAGTAACCTGATTATTAATGACTTTGTTAAAATTCATGTTGAATCCGGTAAAATTTCTTTAATCGAAGCAGAGTCTAAAAATACAACAATTACCGGCGCTCGCGTTGAGACCATTACCTTAGAACCTGATGTTGTTGTTACCATCCGTACACTGGATAACGAGTTAATCAGTGCGACTGTCAGAAGCGGTGCTTCCATCCGGAAGAATAACGCTGTAACAACGTTCTCCGATTTAGTGGTTGGTGACAAAGTAGACGTTACGTTTGAATACGGTCAGATTAGCGCTGTGGTTGCTATCGGTGTTGAAAAGAAGGTTTCCGGTTCTATTGAAGAAATCACAATTTCTAAGACCAATTCCTCTTTACTCTTAAATAATGGTACCACAACAACAAAATACAGCATAAGCAGAGATGTTGATATTACATTAGACGGTAAAGCAGCTACTTTATATGATTTGCGTATCGGTTATGAAGTTGATTTAGTTACTTCCAGTGCGACCATTACCGAAGTGAAAGTTAAATCTGTTGCGGCGCCGATGCAGATTACCGGTCAGATTTCCATTATTAACACATCATATAATATGATTGTAGTTAAGTATACGGATGCTAACGGTAATTTAGCTGAAAAGAATGTATTCTTAAATTCTGCAAAGATTCTGGATAGTAACGACGGTAAGATTAAGACAATCAGAAACCTTTCAGTTGGTCAGCATGTAACCATCGCAGGCACAGAAAATGTTGGTGTATTTGAAGCATCTTCGTTAATGATTCTTTCAAATGTTCAATAATTCTTGATTAAATAATCAGCGCAGAATGTTTTATTTCTGCGCTGATTTTTCTTTTTTTGTACATACTATATACAGATAGGAGAGATATGTTTATGAAGGTTGCAAAAAGCATTTTAGAATTAATTGGTCATACGCCGCTTCTTGAATTAAATAATATAAAAAAAGAATTTGAACTTAAAGCAAATATTTTTGCAAAACTTGAATTTTTCAATCCGGCCGGCAGTGTTAAGGACAGAGTTGCTGCTATGATGATTGATGAAGCAGAGAAGAGCGGTTTGTTAAAGCCAGGTGCCGTGATTATAGAGCCTACCAGCGGAAATACTGGGATTGGTCTGGCGGCTGTTGGTGCTTCAAAAGGTTACCGTGTAATTCTGACTATGCCGGAAACCATGAGCATTGAGCGTCAGAATTTGATTAAATCATATGGTGCGGAAGTTGTCTTAACAGACGGTAAAAAGGGAATGTTAGGTGCTATCCAAAGAGCTGAAGAACTTGCGGATGAAATCCCGGACAGCTTCATCCCTGGTCAATTTGAAAACCCGGCAAATCCTTTGGCACATTATTTATCAACCGGACCTGAACTCTGGAATGATATGAATGGAAATATTGATATTTTTGTTGCCGGCGTTGGTACCGGTGGTACAATTTCCGGTACAGGGTCATATTTAAAATCTAAAAAAGCAGATATACGCGTCATTGCTGTTGAGCCGAAAGATGCTGCTGTTTTATCTGGCGAAAAAGCGGGTGCACATGGACTGCAAGGCATAGGTGCCGGCTTTATTCCAAAAACGCTTGATACAACAGTTTATGATGAAATAATTAAGGTCACAACTGAGGAAGCGTATACATTCGGAAAAATGATGGCTGAAAAGGAAGGAATATTGGTTGGGATTTCATCCGGCGCAGCACTTTTTGCCGCGGTTTGTGCTGCTAAGTTGCCGGAAAACCATGGTAAAAACATCGTTGCTTTGTTGCCTGACACCGGCGAACGGTATTTATCTACAAAAATGTTTTCCAAATAACTAAAAAACTATTTTTGAGGCATAATACATTTTGTAACTTCTTTATCATTCAAGGAAGGAGAAATGTATGTCAATCAAAAATCCTTATTTACAAAACGTAATGGAAAACGTTATGAATCGCAATGTCAACGAACCTGAATTTCATCAAGCTGTTGCTGAGGTTTTAGAGTCGTTAGAGCCAATTATTGAACAAAAGCCTATTTATGCTGAATCCGGTATCATTGATATGTTGGTTGAACCTGAACGCATCATTAAATTTCGTGTTCCGTGGGTAGATGACGCAGGTAAAGTGCGGGTGAACAGAGGTTTTCGTGTCCAGTTCAACAGCGCAATCGGTCCTTACAAGGGCGGTTTGCGTTTTCATCCTTCTGTTAATGAAAGTATTATCAAGTTCTTAGGGTTTGAACAAATTTTCAAAAACTCTCTGACCGGTCTGCCGATCGGTGGTGGTAAAGGCGGCAGCGATTTCGATCCGAAGGGGAAATCCGATGCTGAGGTAAAACGTTTTTGCCAGAGCTTTATGACAGAGCTTTCTAAGCACATTGGCGCGGATACTGATGTGCCTGCCGGTGATATTGGTGTTGGTACTCGAGAAATTGGTTATTTGTACGGTCAATATAAACGCTTGAGCAATGAATTTTCAGGTGTTTTAACCGGAAAAGGTTTAACCTATGGCGGTAGTTTGGTCAGAACTCAGGCAACCGGTTATGGTTTATGCTATTTTGTTGAGGAAATGCTAAAAGATCACGGAAAAACATTTAAAGGTTCGACAGTTGTAGTATCCGGTGCCGGGAACGTTGCAATTTTTGCCATTGAAAAAGCGATTGAGCTTGGAGCTAAAGTCGTAACGGCAAGCGATTCGCGAGGATATATTTATGACTCAGAAGGAATCGATTTGGACCTGTTAAAAGATATCATACTGAATAAGAGACAGAGACTCAGTGCATATGCTAAAATCCGTGCCTCAGCATCGTATACGGAGGATTGTACAGGTGTTTGGAATGTGAGATGCGATATTGCTTTGCCTTGTGCAACGCAGAATGAAATTAATGAAAAAAGTGCCCAAAATTTAATAAAAAACGGCTGTTATGCAGTAGGTGAGGGAGCCAATATGCCTTCAACCACTGATGCGGTTAAATTATTCCTGGCAAAGGGCATTCACTTTGCACCCTCAAAGGCTGCCAATGCAGGTGGCGTGGCAACTTCTGCTTTAGAAATGAGTCAGAACTCTATGCGTTACAGCTGGACTTTTGAAGAAGTTGACGCTAAGCTTCAC